>JBEKVF010000204.1:0-5338 GCA_049514295.1 Acidimicrobiales bacterium | reverse complement strand
CCTCGGGCTCCTCGGGGGCGACGATGCGGTCGGCCATCTCGACGATGGTCACCCGGGTCCCGAAGCGTGCCATCGCCTGGCCGATCTCGACGCCGATGGCACCACCACCGATGACGAGGAGTGACTCCGGCACCTCCTCGGCGGCGATCGCCTCCCGGTTCGTCCAGTGCGGGACGCCCTCGAACATCGGCGGCACCCAGGCCCGGGCCCCCGCCGCCAGGACCAGCGCCCGCCGGGCCGAGATGGCCTCGCCGGCGACCTCGACCGACGCCGGGCCGGTGACGCGGGCCCGGCCGCGGACGAAGCGCCCGCCCTTGCTCTCGAAGCGCTCGACGGCGACGGTGTCGTCCCACGAGTCGGTCGCCTCATCACGGATGCGCCGGGCGACGGGCGACCAGTCGGGCGTCACCACCGACGAGCCGGCCATGCCGGGGATGCGGCGGCCCTCGGCCAGGAGGTCCGCGGCGCGGACCATCATCTTGGAGGGGATGCACCCCCAGTACGGGCACTCGCCGCCGACGAGCTCCGCTTCGATGCCGGCCACCTCGAGACCCGCTTCCGCCAGCTTGCCGGCGACCTCCTCCCCGCCCGGGCCCAGACCGACGACGATCGCATCGACCTCCACGGGAGCTACAACTGTCCCCAGTTGGTCACCTGGAACGGGGCGACGATCGGCGTGCCCACATCGAGCTGGATCTGGTAGTGGTCACCGAGCGGCAGGCTGGCGGGGTTGCCGGTGTAGATGCCGGGCTTCTTGCCCGGGGACGTGAAGAACACGGTCACCTTGCCGGAGGCGGGCCCGACCTGGGTGGTGCTGAGCGGCTGCCCCCACTCGTCGAAGAACTGGCCGAGGGTGAAGCTGGTCGACGTGCTGGGCGACTCGATGTGGACGATCCCGTCATACGCGTGCACGTGGAGCCAATAGAAGCAGCTTCCCGTCTCGACGAAGGGGCCCTGCGCGGTCTGCACGGCCTGGAAGCCGGGGATGCCGATGCCGTAGGGGATCACCTGCGCCTTGCCGTTCACGAAGATCGTGAGGTGCGTGTGGACGTGGACGACCGTCTGCTCACCGGCCTGGCACTGCACGCCGTCGACCGTCTGGCCCGTGGCCGCATTGATCAGGGTGGCCAGCTTCGGGCCGTTGGGCACGTTGATGCCCTCGGGCCCGGGTGAGCCGGCCGGCGGCTGCACCCAGGTGGACGACATGGACGCCGGGATGGCCTGGACGGGCACGTGCGGGTTCTTGAACTGGGGCGGCACGGTGCCGGAGCCGCCGCCTCCCACCTGGGTGATGATCACCACCACGACGGCGATGACCGCCACCACACCGCCCACCCGGAGGCCGATGCGCATCCGCTTCTTGCGAAGCTCGGCCGCGCGCTTCTCCGCCGCGCGGCGCTGATTCTCGTTCCTACGCTGGGCTTTCGACTGCTTCCCACTGGTCATTGCGGCGTCAGCGTAGCGAACCAGTCCCAGCGAAAGGCATCAACACGCTCCAGGGGACCGGCCCATTCGGGTCCCTCCCCCCCGGACCCCGCGCACGCGGGCCCGAGCGCGGCGGCCGCCTGCCACAGGTCGCCATCGACGAAGGCCACCGTGACGGTGCGGCCACCCTCCTCGTCGGCGAACTGCCAGGCGCCGGCGACCCCGTGCTGGTCGACGAGGGCGCCACCGTCGACCGGCGGCCCCACGACGGCATAGACGCCCTGCGACGGGCGGAAGGGGACCGCCCCGGGGGACACGGCGACGCGGGGCGCGGCCCACTGCCCGACGACGTCGAAGGGCCCCGAGAGAAGGGATCGCCGCGCCGCGAAGAAGCGGTCCTCCGCGGCCAGGTGCTCCGCCAGGGCGAAGAACCCGGGAAGGGACCCCTCGTCGCGCATCAGGTAGAGCGTCATGTAGTGGAACGGCTCGAGGAGCGTGCTGGTGGCGGCCTCGGCGGCGCGGCACCGCGGGGACCGCACCCAGCGCTGGCCGAACGTGATGCCGTCGACCGTGAATTGCTCGGGCAGATGATCCAGCTGATGCCAGGCGTTGTAGGCCTCGTGGCCCGAGGGATCGGTGATTTCGGTGAACGAGAAGAACCCCAGCACAGAATGAGGGTACCGCTCGGGATGCAAGACTCTGCGACCGATGGCAGCTGCGACGGCGCTCCTCTCCGGCCTGCGGGTGCTCGACCTGAGCATCTGGCGACCCGGCCCCTACGCGACGTCGCTGCTGGTGGCGCTCGGGGCCGACGTGCTCAAGGTCGAGCCGCCGGGCGGTGACCCGATGCGCCACTACGTGGGGCTCTTCGAGGCCGTGAACGCCGGCAAGCGCAGCGTCGTCCTCGACCTGAAGGGCGATGCCGGGCGCGAGCGGGCGCTGGCGCTGGCCGAGCAGGCGGATGTCGTGGTGGAGGGCTTCCGGCCCGGCGTGATGGCGAGGCTCGGCATGAACGACGCCGCGGTGCGGGCCCTCAACCCGGCAATCGTCTACTGCTCCATTTCGGGCTACGGGCAAGAGGGCGACCGCGCCCCGCTCCCCGGGCACGACATCAACTACCAGGCGTGGGCGGGCGCGCTCACCCCCGAGGGGGGCACCGCCGTCCTGCCGCCACTGCCCAGCGCCGACCTGGCCGCCGGCATGACCGCCGCGTTCGGGATCTGCGCCGCCGTCATCGGGCGCGCGGCGAGCGGCCGAGGGACCTACCTCGACATCTCCATGACCGATGTGCTGGCGACGTGGACGGGGAGCGCCGGGGCCGGGTCGGCGAGCCCCCCGGAGGCCGCGGCGACACCCGGCTACGGCCTCTTCGCCACCGCCGACGGCGGCCAGGTGGCGCTGGGGGTGGTGAACGAGCAGCACTTCTGGGACGCGCTCTGCGGCGAGCTCGGCCTCGGCGCGCTGGCGGGGCTCGACTTCGAGGAGCGGAGCCGGCGCGGCGCGGCGCTGCAGCAGGCCGTCGGCGCCTCGGTCGCGACCCGGGAGCGGGACCAGCTGGTCGCCGGACTCGCCGCCGCGGGCGTGCCCGTGGCCCCGGTGCTCGACCGCAGCGGCATGCTGGCGAGCGCCCCGTTCCCCACCTTCCCCATCCGGCTGCCCCGGCCCGAGGCCGCACCGGCCGTCCCGGCGCTCGACCAGCACCGCGGGGAGGGCTTCTGCGAGCGCCCCTGACACCCGCCGGCCCACAGCGATGCTGTTACGTTGCGGGCGGCCCATTGACGTCATGACCCAGATCTCCGACCTCCTCACCGCCAACCACGGCTACGCCGCCGCGCGTGCCAACGTCGCCGATCCGCGTCCGGGGCGCCGTCTGGCGGTCGTCACGTGCATGGACGCCCGCATCGACGTGTTCGCCGTGCTGGGTCTGCACCTCGGGGAGGCGCACGTGATACGCAACGCGGGCGGACGGGTCACCGACGACGTGTTGCGCAGCCTGGCACTCTCGAGCGGGGTGCTCGGCGTGGACACCGCGGTGGTGATGCAGCACACCAAGTGCGGGCTGGCCGGGGTGAGTGACGCCGAGCTGCGCGAGCTCACCGGGGCCGATCTGGGCTTCTTCCCCATTGACGACCACGCCGCCGCGCTGCGCGAGGACGTGGACCTGCTGGCCCGGACGCCGTACCTGGCCCGGCTGCGGATGATCGCTGGCTTCATCTACGACGTCGAGAGCGGGGAGCTCACCGATGTCGTCCACCGGGAGAGGCCGGGCTGAGGACCGGGGCGCGGTGAGGGTCGCCATCCTCGACGACTGGTTCGACACGCTCCGGACCCTCCCCTGCTTCGAGAAGCTGGCCGGGCACGACGTCACCGTCTTCACCGACCACATCGGGGACACCGAGACGTTGGCACGCCGGCTCGCGGCGGCCGAGGCACTCGTCCTGATCCGCGAGCGCACGGAGATCCGGGCCCCGCTCCTGGAGCGGCTCCCGCAGCTGCGCCTGATCAGCCAGCGCAGCGTCTACCCGCACATCGACGTCGACACCTGGGCTCCCTCCTGCTTCTCCTTTCGGGGACGGGAGCACGGGACCGGCAAGCCCACGCACCACCCGCTGACTGAGATCAATTCGTTGAAAGGCAAACCACGGCCAGCGAAACGACCCCGCCGAAGCGGGGCCGCACCACTCACCTGTGTCCCACCGAACCGGCGTGCTGGGGCACCCTGAACGCCGACATCCGGGACTAGAGGTAGCTGCTCGAATGCCCTACTCGGTGAGCATCGAGTACCCGGACATGGCGATGATTTCAAGAACGCCCTGGCTTTAACAACCCACCTCACCGTCAATCAGTTCTCGAATGAGGTCGGCGTGCCCGTTGTGTCGGGCGTACTCCTCAATCATGTGTAGGTAGATCCAGCGCAGCGAGTGCGGCTTGCCACGCCGGATGCCCGTGTCATCCAGGCCGTGCCCCGCCGCGGCACCGCGACTGTGCTCACACTCTGCCTGCCACGTGGCGAGATCCTCTTGCCACACCTCCTCACCGAGCGGGACGAGCTCGCTGTCGTCGACCTGGGGATCGACCCAGATGAAAGGCGCGTCGTTGCCCTGCAGGACGCGCTGGAACCAGTTGCGCTCGACCTCGGCCATGTGGCGCACCAGGCCATGGAGTGACAGGTTCGACGTGGCGATTGGTCGATGCTTGAGGTCCGCCTCATGCACTCCTTCACACTTGAGCAGAAGGGTGGTCCTATGAAACTCGAGCCACTCCTCGAGCATCTCCCTTTCGGGCGCCACGCCGGTCGGGTCGCGCCGGCGGGGATCTTCGATGTCATCGACCATGAAGAGGTCTCCTTTTCCGATGGGTCACGACATGCTGCGTACCGAACGTCATCATGGTCGAGATGGCCCAAGTTGGGCGGCCCACTTGTGCCGAAGTGTCCCACCATGCCGGCGTACTGAGGCACTCAGGCGACCCTGGCCAATGGCGGACCTGACGTGGATGGACTTTCACTCCTGGGCCAACCAGAGACTCAGCGACAGAGGTGGTGTGGAAGGGCAGACAGGCGCCTGGAGTTCCTGATGCTGACATGGACTTCGACATCGGTATAGTCACCCGGCACATCGTTCCTTGGGGGGATCGCCGTGGCGAAGACCAGGTCGCACAATCCGACTGTCCTTAAGGCCGACACGACCGCAGCCGCTGCACGGATGCTCTTGGGACTCCTCGTGGCCCTCTTGTCGGTGTCCCTGGCCACCCAACTAGGAGCGGGCGCTTGGTCGGCGGCGCAGGCGACGACCACCCCGGAGGTCTCCTACCTGGCGGCGGCGACGCTGATCGGCCCGATCACGACAGGACACATCAGCGAGCCGCTGACAGCCTTGCCCCTCGATCTCGCAAAGTACGGCTATGTCGAGCA
>JBEKVF010000203.1:0-5344 GCA_049514295.1 Acidimicrobiales bacterium | reverse complement strand
CCGTCTCGCCGTCGGGCGCGCTCACGCAGACCGCGCCCTCGGCCACCCACGAGGTCTTCTCGCCCTCCGTCGACTCCGAGCTGACCTCCATGCTCGAGCAGGTCGTGAACACCGGCACCGGGACGAGCGCCGCCGTGCCGGGATACACCGTGGCCGGCAAGACCGGGACGGCCCAGATCCCCACGCAGGGCCATGACTCCTACGTCACAGGGGCCTACATGGCCTCCTTCGTCGGGTTCGCACCGGCCGCCAACCCGACGCTCTCCATGATCGTCGTGCTGGACCGGCCGACCCCGATCTTCGGCGGCACGGTGGCGGCCCCGGTGTTCTCCCAGATCATGAGCTATGCGCTGCACCGGTACGACATCCCCACCACTCCCGGTGCGCAGACCTCCACGACCACGCCCGGGACGCCGACGGAATCGACGACGAGTCAGGCCCAGGACATCACGTGACTCTTGCCCACACACCCATTGCAGGCGTGACGCAGGGGTGTCCGAGGCATGCAACGCTGTCGGTTCGATCATGCGAACCGTGCCCATGAACCTCCTTCTCGACGACATCGAAGTGATCGAGTCGGTCGGTGACCCCTCCACCGTCCTGGTCGGCGGCATCACCCACGACAGCCGGAGGGTGGTCCCGGGGGACCTGTTCTGCTGCGTGCCCGGTCAGGTCAGCGACGGGCATACGCACGCCGCCGAGGCGGTCGAGCGGGGCGCGGTCGGTCTCCTGTGCGAGCACTTCATCCCCGAGCTCATCGGCCGCGAAATCGTGCAGACTCGGATCGCGCAGGGGACGATGCGCCCGGTCATGGCCCGGCTGGCCGCCGCCTTTTATTCGTACCCGGCACGGGACCTCTTGATGATCGGGGTGACCGGCACCAACGGCAAGACCACCGTCGCCCAACTCCTGGGCGACATCCTGGGTGCGACGGGCCGGCCCACCAACGTGATGGGCACGCTCTCGGGCGCCAGGACGACACCGGAGGCGACGGAGGTCCAGCGGGTGCTGGCCGGAGTGCGGGACCGGCAGAAGTCCGACGGCGCCCGCCACGCGGTCGCCATGGAGGTGTCGAGCCACGCGCTGGTGCAGTCGCGCGTGGAGGGTATCCACTTCGACGTGGCCGTCTTCACCAACTTGAGCCACGACCACCTGGACTACCACCGGACGATGGAGGACTACTTCGGGGCCAAGGCGACGCTCTTCACCTCACGCCACGCGCTGCGCGGGGTGGTGAACGCCGACGATCCGTGGGGCCGGCGGCTTCTGGAGCGATCGCGCATCCCGACCGTCGCCGTGCACCACTCCGATGCCTCCGACGTCGTGTTGCGACCGGGACACAGCGAGTTCACCTGGCGCGGCCAGCGGATCACGACGCCGCTGACCGGCGCAATCAACGTCGACAACACCCTGCTGGCCGCCGAGGCGACGCTTGCGCTCGGCGAGCCACATCTGGGCCCCGAGGAGATCGCGCTCGCCCTCCGTCACGTCCAGCCGGTCCCGGGGCGGTTCCAGGTGATCGTCACGCCCCCAGGGCCCGGTCCGACGTCAGCGTCAGCGGAGGCGGAGGCGGAGGCGGAGGATCGGCCTCCGTTCACCGTCTTCGTCGACTACGCGCACACTCCCGCGGGTCTCGAGGTGGTGCTGGGCGAGGCCCGGTCCCTCGTACCCGGCGGCCGAGTGCTCAGCATCTTCGGGTGTGGAGGGAACAGGGACCGCTCCAAGCGCCCCGTCATGGGCGGTGTCGCCGAGCGCATGAGCGATCTCGCGTTCGTGACGTCGGACAACCCGCGCGACGAGGATCCCCTCGCCATCATCGAGGAGGTCCTGCGAGGGATCCCCGGTGGGCGGACCAACCCGCGGATCGTCGTCGAGCCGGACCGCCGGGTGGCGATCCGCCGTGCCCTCGATGCAGCAGGCACCGGAGACGTGGTCGTCATCGCGGGGAAGGGCCACGAGGCCTACCAGGAGATCGCCGGCCAGCGACTGCCTTTCGACGACGCCGTCGAGGCCCGCCAGGCATTGGCTGCCCGATACGGATCTGACCCCGCCACCTGGGCCACCGGCGCCACGGCCACCCCCTCGGTCACCGCCGCATCCGGCAGCGCACACCCGGAGGTCTGACCAGAACGTGCTCGGACTGCTCGTTTCGGGAGGCGTCGCGATGTGGGCCGCCATCCTCTCGACCCCCTTTCTCATCCGCTACTTCCGCAACCGCCAGATCGGCCAGCACATCAGGGAGGACGGACCCGCGACCCACAGCGCCAAGGCCGGTACGCCGACCATGGGCGGCATCGCGATCGTGGGCTCGGTCGTGGTCGGATACGCCATCGGTCACATCGGAACCGAGGTCCGTTTCTCCCGGACCGGCTACCTCGCCGTCGGCGCCGTGGTGGCCTTCGGGCTCATCGGGTACGTCGATGACTACATAAAGGTGCATCACCGGCGCAGCCTGGGACTCAACAAGCGGGGGAAGGCGGCCGCCCAGCTGGCGTGCGCGCTGGTCTTCGCCGAACTGGCGGTGCACTGGGCCCACGCCTCGACAGCGCTCTCGTTCACCCGCTCCGACGTGATCGGCATCAACCTGGGGCAGGTCGGCTGGGTGATCTTCGCCGTCCTGGTCATGGTGGGCTCGTCCAACGCCGTGAACATCACCGACGGGGTGGACGGCCTGGCCGCGGGTGCGGGGACGTTCTGCTTCGCCGTCCTGTCCATCATGGGGTACTGGATCTTCCGGCACGTGTCGATCTACCACGTGCTCCCCGCGTCGGCGATCGACCTCTCACTCGTGGCGGTCGCGCTCGCCGGCGCGTGCATCGGGTTCCTGTGGTGGAACGCGGCCCCGGCCAAGATCATCATGGGCGACACCGGGTCGCTGGCCATCGGTGCCGGCCTGGCGGCGCTGTGCCTCCTGCTCAACCTCGACCTGCTCCTGCTCATCATCGGCGGGCTCTTCGTCATGGAGACCCTGTCGGTGATCCTCCAGGTGATCAGCTTCCGCATGTTCCACCGGCGCATCTTCCGCATGGCCCCGATCCACCATCACTTCGAGCTCGGGGGCTGGCCCGAGACCACGGTGATCGTCCGGTTCTGGATCCTCGGCGGGCTCTTCTGCGCGTTGAGCCTCGGCATCTTCTACGGCGACTTCCTCACGGTGGCGAAATTCACATGACCCTCCGCCACTTGGGCCGCCCCGTGCGGGAGACTGACGACATGCATCGGGTGTCGGACCGGGCAGAGAGGCGCGCCCGCGCCCAGGGGGGGCGGTGGCGGTGACCCCGGCTCGGCCCACCACGCTGAAGGACGGGCACGGCCACGCCCGGTCGTCGGCAGCCGGATTGCGCGTCGGCGGGCGGCAGCTGGCGGTCTCCACCGTCCTGCTGGTTGTCGTCGCCCTGCTCTGCGTCATCGGGCTCGTGATGGTCGGGAGCGCCTCTTCGGTGGTCTCCATCGCCACGTACGGCACCCCGTGGGCGATCCTGATCAGGGAGGGTATGTGGATGGCCATCGGCGTCGTCGCGCTGGGGCTGGCCATGCGCGTCGACTACCGGAAGCTCCGGCGCTTCTGCCCCCTGCTGCTCCTGGTCACCTTCGGGCTCCTCTTCGTCGTGCTGGTCCCGGGCCTCGGCGTGCACGTCCAGGGATCGAGCCGGTGGGTGGGCTTCGGGCAGTTCCGCCTCCAGCCGTCGGAGCTCATGAAGCTGGCTCTCACGCTGTTCGCGGCCGACTTCATCTCCCGCCGTCTCGACGAGGACGCGTCGGACCGGCGCATCATCGGTCCGCTGCTCCTCGTGACGGGCTTCGCGTGCGTGCTCATCCTCGCCCAGCCCGACATGGGCACGGCGATGGTCCTCGGGTGCATCGCGCTCGCCCTCCTGTTCGTCTCGGGCGTGCGGCTCGGTCCCGTCATGAAGGTGATGGCCGCCCTGGCGGGCCTCGCCGTGATCCTGGCGGTGGCCTCGCCCTACCGCCGGGCCCGGCTCCTCTCGTTCGTGGACCCCTCGGCACACGGCTCGGGGTCGGGGTACCAGGTCGTCCAGTCGCTCATCGGCCTGGGGTCGGGCCACCTGTTCGGTGAGGGACTCGGCGGCGGGCAGGAGCAGTGGGGCTTCCTGCCCAACGCCCACACGGACTTCATCTTCTCGGTCATCGGAGAGGAGCTCGGCATCGCCGGTGCCCTCCTGGTGCTGGCGCTCCTCTGCGGCTTCCTGTGGCTCGGCATCCGGGCGGCGACGCAGTCGCCCGACCGCTTCGGGGCCCTGCTCGCGCTCGGACTGGTGGCCTGGGTGGGCGCGGAGACGCTGATCAACGTCGGAGCGGTCGTCGGTGTGCTGCCGGTCACCGGGATCCCTCTGCCGTTCGTCTCGTTCGGCGGCTCGTCGCTCGTGATCACGATGGCGGCGGCCGGTGTGCTGATCAACGTGGCCCGCCAGGGCGAGGCCGCGGGTACCCTGCGGATCGCCGGGCCGGCTCGGGCCCGGACGAAGAACCGCAGCCGAGCCGCAAACGGGACGCATGGCGGTCACGGTGGGCATCGAGGCGCCGGCGCTGCGTCGACCCCCCGGCCGGCCGGCGCCGCCCGAGGTCGGTGAGCGCACGACGCGGCACGGTGATCGCGGGCGGCGGGACGGGCGGTCACATCGTCCCCTCGCTGCAGATCGCACGCGCTCTCGTGGAGCGCGGGCACCCGGCGGACACCATTGAGCTCTACGGCTCGCGGCGGGGGCAGGAGGCCACCACCTGGCCGGCGCTCGAGTTCTCCTACACGCTGCTTCCCGGACGCGGGCTCCGGCGGAGCATGCGCCCCGCAGCCTGGTGGGCCAATGCGGGGGCCGTGGTGGGGCTCGTGTGGGCCTGCGCCCGGGCCCTGGGCTCCTTCGTGGCCCGGCGGCCGCGGGTGGTCGTCATCGTGGGGGGCTACGCGAGCTTCCCCGCCGGCCTCGCGGCGGTCCTGACCAGGGTCCCGCTGGTCTCCGTGAACACCGACGCGGTCCCGGGTGCCGTCAACGGGCTGCTCGGCCGCTTCGCGGCGGCCAACGCCGTGGCCTTCGCCGGGACCGACCTCCCGCGGGCACACGTCACCGGCACACCGGTCCGCCCCGAGCTCGGCTCGCTGGACCGGTCACCCGAGGGCCGGGCGCGTAGCAGGGAGGTGCTCGACCTGCCGACCGACCGTCAGACGGTCGCCGCCGTCGGCGGCTCGCTCGGCGCGCTGCGGATCAACCGGGCGGTGGCGGATCTCGCGCGGGCCTGGGCCGGCTCCGGGGGGCGTGCGGTGTACCACGTCACCGGTCGGCGTGACTACGACGCGTTCGCACCCTCGGCCGACGGTGCCGCGGACGGG
>JBEKVF010000202.1:0-5347 GCA_049514295.1 Acidimicrobiales bacterium | reverse complement strand
TGGCGATGTCGCCGAAGATCGAGCAGTTCAAGGACATGGCTCGACAGGCCCAGAAGGACCTGTTCGACCAGAGTCATCCCATCGGCCGTCTGTCGCTGGTGCAATCGGCGATGCTCGCCGGCAGCACCGTGGTGACCATCTCACTGGCGGGCTCGCTCTTCTTCTCCATCTCCCCGACCGCGGCCGACCACAAGGTGCTCCTCTACCTGCTCTTCACGCTCGCGCCCTTCGCGATCGTGTCGCCGCTGCTCGGCCCGCTCATCGACCGCAGCCGCGGTGCTCGGCGCCTCATGGTGGTGTCCTCCGCCATCGGACAGGCAGTGCTGTGCCCCCTCATGGCCACCCACATCCACAGCCTCCTGCTCTTCCCCCTGGCGTTCTTGGTGCTGGTGTGCTCGAAGCTCTACCTGGTGACCAAGGGCGCGCTGGTCCCGGAGATGGCGGCGTTGACCGGGCCGGACGAGGCGGGGGAGCAGGCCGGGTACGCGACGCTCAACGCCCGACTGACGCTGCTCGGCACCCTGGCCGGCTTCGTCGTCTCCGTGCCCGCAGTGATCCTCTACAAGCTCGGCGGCTCCCCGGCCGTCCTCGTCCTGGCCATGATCGTGTTCGTCGGGGCGGCGATCGCGGGCGCCCGGCTGCCGGTGCTCGCGGGACGCACGGGCGATCGGCTGTGGACCGACGAAGCGACCCGGGTGCGGGAGTACGGCCAGCCCGGGGAGTCGGTCGCCCGGGAGCAGGATCTCCTCCGTCTGCAGCCGATCGCCAACCCGGAGGTGATGCTCGGGCTCTCGGCCATGTGCATCGTGCGCGGGCTCACCGGCTTCATGACCTTCATGCTGGCGTTCGGGCTGCGCCGCATGAAGGGCGTCGGCCTGTACTGGTACGGCCTCGTGTTGGCCAGCAGCGGCGTGGGGGCAATCATCGGGCTCGTCCTGGTGGGACGGTTACGCAAGCACATGACCGAGCAGCAGCTGCTGCTGTGCTCCCTCTGGCTGATCGCCGTGTCTGCGGCCGGGTGCGCCGTGTGGGGCACGCTGCTCGCGCAGGTGGTGCTGGCCTTCATGGTCGGCCTGTGCGGGGCGGTGGCCCAGCCCTCCTTCGACGCCATGACGCAGCGCTACATACCCCTGTCCGCGCAGGGGCGGGCCTTCGCGCGCTTCGGCATGCGCCAGCAGCTCGTCTGGGTGGTGGGCTCGCTGATCCCCGTGATCATCGCGTTCACGCTCCCGCAGGGCGACGCGACGATGGCCGTGCTGGCCGCGCTCGGTGGCCTCTCCTACGTCACCGGGCGCCGCGCCGCGCACGCCCCGCGCGTGGCGCGCAGCGTCCGCGACATCCGCGATCTGGGGGATATGGGTCAGCCCGGGGGCTGACCGGGGGTCAGCCCAGCCGCTTCTCGAGCGTGTCGACCTGGTCGGAGAGCGCCTCGGGCAGCCGGTCGCCGAACTGGGCGTAGTACCCGCGGATGAGCGGCACCTCCGCCTTCCAGCCCTCGACGTCGACACGCAGGAGCTCCTCCATGTCCCGTGCCGGGACGTCGATGCCCGTGGTGTCGATGGCGTCGACGGTGGGAACGGCGCCGATGGGCGTCTCGACGGCGTCGGCCTTGTCCGTGATGCGGTGGAAGATCCACTCGAGCACGCGCGAGTTCTCGCCGTATCCGGGCCACAGCCACTTGCCGTCGGCGTCCTTGCGGAACCAGTTGACGTAGAAGATCTTCGGCAGGGCGTCGCGGTCGGGGGCTTCCGCGCCGATGCGGAGCCAGTGCGCGAAGTAGTCCGCCATGTTGTAGCCGCAGAACGGCAGCATGGCGAAGGGGTCGCGGCGCAGGTTGCCCACCGCGCCGGCAGCGGCGGCGGTCGTCTCGGACGCCATGATCGAACCGAGGAACACACCGTGCTCCCAGTCGTGGGACTGGAACACGAGCGGGACGACCGAGGCGCGGCGGCCGCCGAAGAGGATGGCGCTGATGGGAACGCCCTTGGGGTCCTCCCATTCGGGGGCGATGGCCGGGTCCTGCGCCGCCGGGGTCGTGAAGCGGGCGTTCGGGTGGGCCGCTGTCGTGCCCTTCTCGGGCGTCCACTCCTCGCCCTTCCAGTCGGTCATGTGGGCCGGGGGCTCGTCCGTCATGCCCTCCCACCAGATGTCGCCGTCGTCAGTCAGCGCCGTGTTGGTGAAGATGCAATTGCCGTCGAGCATGAGGATGGCGTTCGGGTTCGTATGCATGTTCGTGCCCGGCGCCACACCGAAGAAGCCGGCCTCGGGGTTGATGGCGTAGAGGCGTCCGTCGGCACCGAACTTCATCCAGCAGATGTCGTCGCCGATCGTCTCCACCTTCCAGCCCTCGATCGAGGGGATGAGCATGGCGAGGTTCGTCTTGCCGCAGGCGGACGGGAAGGCGCCGGTGACGTAGCGGGTCTCGCCCTCGGGGGAGGTGAGCTTCAGGATGAGCATGTGCTCGGCCATCCAGCCGGCGTCGCGGGCCATCACCGAGGCGATGCGGAGTGCGAAGCACTTCTTGCCCAGGAGCGCGTTGCCGCCGTAGCCGGAGCCGAAGGAGACGATCTCGCGGGTCTCGGGGAAGTGGACGATGTACTTGTTGTCCGCGTTGCAGGGCCACGCCGAGTCGGCCTGGCCGGGCTCGAGGGGGGCGCCCACCGAGTGCAGGCAGGGCACGAAGGTGCCGTCCTCACCGAGGACCTCCAGGGCGCCGGTGCCCATGCGGGTCATGATGCGCATGGAGACCGCGACGTAGGCCGAGTCCGTCAGCTGGACGCCGATGTGGGCGATGTCCGATCCGAGCGGGCCCATGGAGAACGGGACCACGTACATGGTGCGGCCCTTCATGGCGCCCTTGAAGAGGCCGTCGAGGGTCTGGCGCATCTCGGCCGGGTCACACCAGTTGTTGGTCGGGCCGGCGTCGATCTCCTTCGCCGAGCAGATGAAGGTGCGGTCCTCGACCCGGGCCACGTCGCCCGGGTCCGAGTGGGCCCAGTAGCTGTTGGGTCGCTTGGCGTCCGAGAGCTTGGTGAAGGTGCCGGCGTCGACGAGCTCCCGGCAGAGCCGGTCGTACTCGTCGGCGGAGCCGTCGCACCACTCGATGCGGTCGGGGGTGGTCAACGCAGCGACTTCCTCGACCCAGGCGAGGAGTTTCGCGTTCTTGGTAGGCGCCATTTCGGGGGGATCTGCTCCTTCGTCCGGCCGGTTTCGGTGGGGTCCAATGCTAGGCATGTGACGTGGGATCCCCCAAACCTCGGCACCTGCCTCTCGCCCACGAAGACGAGGTCATACAGCGTATCCGAGGCATGGTCGGAAACGGAAACGAGGCGTTCGGACTGCGCGACGACGCCGCCGTGCTGGATGTTCCCGGTGGTGGGCCGCTCGTGGTCTCGGTCGACAGCGTGGTGGAGGGCGTCCATGTCGACCTCTCCGTCTGCAGCCCGGGTGACGTGGGGTGGAAGGCGCTGATGGGCGCGCTGAGCGATCTGGCCGCCATGGGCGCGGCGCCCCTGGGGGCACTGGTGGCGCTGTGCGTGCCGGGCGGCTCGGGCGAGGGTGAGCTGGCGCTCGGCGTGATGGCGGGCGTGGGAGAGGCGGCGGCGGCGAGCGGCTGCCCGGTCGTCGGGGGCGACGTGTCGGAGGCGGGGGAGCTCGTGGTCGCGGTCACGGTCCTGGGGACGGTGGAGGCGGGCGGCGGAGGGCCGGTGTCGCGGGCCGGGGCGCAGCCGGGGGACGTCGTCCTGGTCACGGGCCCGTGCGGTGGGTCGGCGGCGGGGTTGCGTGAGCTCCGAGCCGGGGATTCGGGGGGCGAGGCCTATCGGCGGCCGGTGGCGCTCCTGGCCGAGGGCGAGGCCGCGCGGGTGATCGGGGCGCACGCCATGATCGACGTCTCCGACGGCCTGGCGCTCGACCTGCACCGGCTGGCCGACGCATCGGGAGTCGGGTTCCGACTGGAGGACGTGCCGGTCGCGGAGGGGGCGACGCTCGAAGAGGCGCTCGGCGGTGGTGAGGACTACGAGCTGGTGATCACTGCGGGCGCGTCCGCCGCCGATGGCATGAGGGCGAGCTTCGCGGCGGACGGTCTACGAGAGCCCGTCCGCATCGGCGTGATCGTCGACGAGCCCACCACCCGGACGCTCCATGGGCAGGATCTCGGGCGGCTGGGGTGGCAGCATCGCCTCGGGTAGACCCGATCGACTCGGGCCCGGACCGTCAACGCCCGCCGGGGGTCAGCTGGTGGCGCTGGCCTCGTGCGTCCGGCGCAGCGGCTTGGTCACCTTGCCCGCCCGGATGCACGAGGTGCACACGTGCAGGCGCTTCGGGGCGCCGTCGACCAGCGCACGGACCCGCTGCACGTTGGGGTTCCACCGCCGCTTCGTGCGACGGTGCGAGTGGCTCACGTTCATGCCGAACGAGGGCTTCTTGCCGCAGATATCGCACACAGCTGCCATGGGGTGAACCTTCCTGAGGGAGGCCGCGGTCGACGGACACGCAGGCCTTCACGAACGGCTCAAAGGTTAGCATCCCCTGCCATGACCTCCCCGGCGACCCTGGGCGCCGACGACCTGCGCGCCGTGATGGGGGGGTACCGGGATGCGCTCCGCCTGCACCAGACCGACATCAACCGGCTGAACGTCTACCCAGTGCCCGACGGGGACACCGGCACGAACATGGCGCTCACCCTGGAGGCCGTGGTCAGCGAGCTGGAGGGCGTCGAGGCAGGCTCCGGGCTGGCCGAGGTCTGCAAGGCGATCGGGCACGGATCGCTCATGGGCGCGCGGGGGAACTCGGGCGTCATCTTGTCCCAGCTCCTGCGGGGCATGGGCGAGCGCATGGAAGCCGCCGGGGGCTCGGGCGTGGAGCCCCAGCTGCTGGTGGAGGCCATGACCCACGCGTCCGACCTGGCCCGCCGGGCGGTGGTGCGCCCTGTCGAGGGGACGATCCTCACGGTCGCGGCGGCCGCGGCGGCGGGGGCGGCGGCGGCGGCGGCGGCGGCCGACGGCGCGGGCCTCCTGGGCGTGGTGGAGGGCGCCCGGAGCGAGGCGGCCGACGCCCTGGCCCGGACGCCCGAGATGCTGCCCGTGCTGGCCCGGGCGGGCGTCGTGGACGCCGGCGGTGCGGGGTTCGTGCTCCTGCTCGACGCCTTCCTGCTCGTGCTCGACGGCCGCCCGCTGCCCGAGCCCTCGGGCGCCCCGGCCCCGGACCTGTCGGCTCTGAACGGGGGCGCGAGCGCCGAGAGTGGAGCCGGCGAAGGCGCCGGGGACGGGGCGCACGCGGTCGGTGACCTCCGCTACGAGGTGATGTACCTGCTGTCCGCACCCGACGACTCCATTGAGGCCTTCAA
>JBEKVF010000201.1:0-5352 GCA_049514295.1 Acidimicrobiales bacterium | reverse complement strand
TTGACCGTCTTGAAGTTGTCGACATCCAGGAACAAGACGGCCAGTTGGAGGCCGGACGTCTCCATTCGGGCCACCGCGTGATTCAGTCGATCTCTGAAGAGTGCCTTGTTGGCCAGACCCGTCAGCCCGTCGTGGAATGCCTGATGCGCCAATTCAGCCTCGAGACGGGTGCGCTCGGTGACGTCACGGAAGCTCCACACGCGTCCGACCACACCCCCCTCGACGAGCTGAGGTCTCGAGTAGCGCTCGAAGACGCGGCCATCCCGGAACTGAATGATGTCATTGCTCTCTGCCTCGGGCCGCGTGTGGAGCTCCTCGATCTTTGCGATGAAGTCCTGTGGGTCGATCAGTTGATCGACCACATACGCGATCGCCTCGGAGTCCTTTCCCACTGCCAGGAGATGCTCGGGGATACCCCACATTTTGCTGAACCGGTCATTGAAGCCGGCGATCCGACCTTCGGTGTCCACGACCAGGATCCCGTCGGCCGTCGAGTCGAGAGTGGCCTGGAGGAGCGAGAGGGCTTGGCGAAGCTCGCGGTCCGAGGCCACCCGTTCCGACACGTCATGGGCCGTGACAACCAGTCCGCCAACAGTCGGATCGTCGATGAGATTGACAAGGGTGAGTTCGAAGGGGACCATGTCGTCGCTGCCAGGGCGGAGCAGATGCACCTCCACGACCTCGGGTTGTGTGGCCGTAGCGCCGCGGAGCGCTCGTGCAATGGCGAAGCTGAGCTTCGGCCGATCATCGACGGCGATGAGATCCGCCAGCGACCCGTTCTCGACGACCTCCGGGTCGTGCCCGAGCATCCGAGTCAGAGCTCCGGAAACGGAGTTGACATGACCGCTGGGTGATATCAACATCGTGATGGTGGCAGCGTTCTGGACGAGCATCCGGAAGAGAGCGACTTCGTCGCGGGCCACTTCATAGCGACGGCGTTGTGTGAGGTCGCGCATGCAGAAGAGCACCGCACCATCCCGCAGCCAGTTGACCGGAGTTCCGATGAGTTCGACGAGTCGCCATCCGGAGGGGGTCTTCAGTCGGACTTCAATGGCTGTTCCGATCTCCTTTCCCTGAATGGAGACGAGTGACAGTGCGGCGAGCTCGAGATCATCGGGATGCACGAAATCGAACCCCGATTGACCCACGGAGTCGTGCAACGACCGTCCGAACAATCGTTCGGCGAGCGAGTTGGCCCAGATGACGTTCCCGGCTGAATCCAGGACGACCACAAGGTCGGGAAAGTCCGTCAGCAACCGACCCAGTTGCGAGTTCGCGATGGTCACCGATGTCCCCCCCTCATCATGTGGTGCCTCCGGCCGGCCGGCCCGAGATCGACAGTGTCTGTCATATCGGCCATAACTGGGCCGCGACTGAGTGGGAAAGCAGGATCCCAAACGACATTTGAGGAGCGGTAGAGTGGCTGGTCGGCGCCGCTTCCTTTGCGTTGCCCGCTCGGTCGCCGCCGGATTCTGTCGTGACGTCAGGAGGGGTTGCGCCGCGGCGGCCACCGGGGCTGGGTCACTACCTCCTCGGACCGAGGCCGATGGCGCGGACGAAGTGGTTGATCTGGCGGTTTCCCTCCCGGTAGATGACACGGCGCGCCTCGCGTTGCGCGGCGCCACCTGCAGCCCCCGAGAGTCCACCGCGCTTGTACCCGTGCTCCACCGCATCGATGTTCCCGAGATCACGCGCCAGGCGGTACAGCTGGGACCGGGTGGTGCTCACGATGACGCCTCCTCTTTGGTGGCGCGGTCCGTCAGAATGATTCTCTCGACAATGGAGCGGAGCTGAGCGGGGTCCTCGGTTTCCTCCATGTGCGCAAGGTCGTCGTGGGGAACAGCGACACAGCCCATGCCGCTGTCTTCGAACTCAGTGGAGCGCCATTTCAACCATGCCGATCCGTCGGGATCTCGTCCGTCCTCCTCCACGGCATTGATGAGTGCCACCAATTCGATCTCACCGCTGGGTGTGACGTCGTATTCGATGAAGAGCACAGCACATCCTTCCGCCGACGCCCGTCAGAATACGGCATTCCGGCGCGGAGGTCAGGGTGACCTGTTGCCGTGCACGAGCTCGGCAACCGCGCTCGGTATCCACTGCTCGAAGTCCAACAGCTTGGCCTCGTCCGGAGTGATCTCAACGCGCACCATTTGGGTGTAGAGCGTGCGCACCCGAAGCTCGAACTGCTGCCACTGCTCCAAGGGAACGGTCTGCGTGAGGCCTCCAGGTACTCGTCCGGTACGCAGCGCCACCCTCGGATGCGGCGCGGAGCTAGCCGGGCACCCGACGCCACAAGGCCTGCGGGAGAAGTCTCAGGGTTGAGAAGACCCACTTCAGCACGCCTGGCGACCAGATCACCATCTGCCCACGCTCCAGGCCGCGCACGATGTCGGACGCGACCCGTTCTGGTCCGACGGCAAAGGGCGCAGGGGAGCGGCCGGCGGTCATCTTGGTGCGCACGAAGCCCGGCCGGACGACGTGGACCGTGATGCCCGTGCCGCGCAGGGACTCGCCCAGTCCCTGCGCGAAGCCGTCGAGGCCGGCCTTGGCGGAGCCGTAGATGTAGTTGGAGCGGCGGACGCGGTAGCCGGCCACGGAGGACAGGACGACGATACGACCGTGACCCTGCCTCGTGAGGTGTGCCGCCACCGCCGTCAGGGCCGCAGCCGGCCAGGTGAAGTTCACCGTGACCATCTGTGTGACCCGGTCGGGATCGGCCTCGTCCGCCTCCTGGAGCCCGAGCTCTCCTACGGCGACGATGACCAGGTCCACTGCCTCGGCGGCGGCCTCGAAGCACTGCGTGACCGTCTTGTCGACGTTGTCGGTCGTTGCTGCGTCGAGCGGCACGGTCTCGACCCGAGCCACGGAGCGGCGGAGCCCGACGGCTGCGTCCTCGAGTGTGACGGGGTCACGCCCGGCGAGGACGACGGATCGGCAGCGTTCCGCAGCGAGCAGCGTGACGACCCTCCGGGCGATGTCCGAGGTCCCACCGAGAACGACGACCGACTGCGGGTGACCGAAGGCGTCGTTCATCCGGAGATTCCCAGGCGGCGCGAGAGGTCGGACGCCAGAACACCCTCGGGGTCGACTCGACGGCAGACAGCGTTCATGTCCCGCAATCTGGGGTACATGACGGGAAGCAGTTCCGGCTGCAGGCGCGCGTCCTTGGCCAGGTAGACGCGGCCTCCCGCATACGCAACGGCCTCGTCGAGGCTGTCGAGCAGCGCCGGTAGACCGGACGGGCCGAGCGGGAAGTCGAGGGCCAAGGTCCATCCCTCCTGGCTGAAGGAGAGCGGCCCGGGTGTGCCGGGGCCGAAGCGCTTCAGTACGGCAAGGAAAGAGGGTATCCCCGACGACGCGATCGCGCCCACGGCCTCCCCCACGACATCGCCCCGCTCGGGAGGGACTGCGAACTGGTACTGCACGAACCCGGCGGAGCCATAGAGCAGGTTCCAGTCGCCCACGCCGTCGAGGGGGTGGAAGAAACCGGCCAGCGGGTGCAGGGAACCGACAGATGTCGTGGAACCCCGGAACCAGGCTTCGTTCAGCGCGCGTACCGACATCCGGTTGACGAGTCGGCGGGGAGCCGACCGGGGGACGCGGATCCTCGGGTCGCCCGGGATCTCGCGACTGCGAGCTCGCAACCGGTCCGGGATCGCTCCGGATGAGGCATGGTCGCCGCGAGTGAGCACGGAGCGGTAGTTGCCGTCACGGTGGCCGACACAGTCGAGCCAGGCCACGCTGTAGCGATACTCGTTGTCCGTCTCCTCCATCGTCGTCATGAGGTCTTCCAGACGGGTGAACCGCTGGCTGTCCACCTGTATCCAGGACGTCTCAATCGGGATCAGTCGCAAGGTGGCACTGATCACGACTCCGGTCAGCCCCATGCCGCCGGCAGTGGCCCAGAACAGCTCCGGGTCACGGTCCGGGGAGACCGTCACCGTCCCGGTGGGGGTGACGAGCGTCATCTCCACCACGTGCTTGGCAAAGCTTCCGTCGCGATGATGGTTCTTCCCATGGACGTCTGCCGCGATCGCTCCGCCGACCGATACGTAACGGGTCCCCGGCGTGACCGCGACGAACCATCCCGACGGGATGATGTGCCGCATCACGTCATGCAGGCTCACGCCACCGCCGACCTCGATCGTTCCCGATACCTCGTCCAGCACCCCGATGTTGCTGAGTCCCGACGCGTCGATGGTGAGCCCTCCGCTGCACTGCGCGGCGTCCCCGTAGCTCCGGCCCAGCCCCCGGGCGATAATTCCGCCTGTCTGCGTGCGCAAGGCGAGCTCAATGGAGGCGGCGTCCACCGGACGGCTGACCATGGCGGTGGTGGACGCAGTGCGGCCCCATCCGGACAGTGGTTGGGGCGAGACCTCGACAGTGACGCTCACGCGTACAGGCCGATACCCATGAAGGCGAGCCAGAGCAGTCCGTAGCCCTGGAGGATGTGGTCGTGCAGGGCCAGCTGCTCCGGCTCGCCGCCCTGCCCGGCGTCGAGCAAGCGGAAGATGTGCAGGACGGCGAGCACGAGAGGAATGACGGTGAGCTCAATCCACACGACATGGTGGCCGGCGTGGGCGAGCAGGCCGGTTCGCTCGAAGGCCCAGAGGCAGTAGGCGGCAACAGTCACCGTGGCCGCGATCGTGAGGGTCGATTTGAGGAAGGACTCGGTGTACTCGTCGAGCACGAGCCGGTGCACGCCGCGGTCGCGGCCAAGCCGGGAGTGCTCCGCCCAGCGTTTCCCCGTCACGATGAACAGGGCGGCGAACGACGTGAACACGAGGAACCAGTTGGAGAGGTGGACGTACGCGACGACGCCCCCGGCGACCGCGCGCAGGACGAAGCATGATGCGACCACGGCCAGCTCCATCACGGGCTCTCGCTTGAGGCGAAGGCTGTAGGCGATGCTCAAGCTGGCATAGGCGGCCACGACGACCCCGAGACCCCATGGGCCGATGAGCAGCGCGGCGGCGATGGCCATTGCAATGAGCCCGACCCCGACACCGAGCGCCAATCCGGGCCGTAGGGCACGACTCGCGACGGGCCTGCGCTGCTTGGCGGGGTGGTGCCGATCGGATTCGGCGTCGACGACATCGTTGACGAGGTACGTACCCGAGGCGACGACACAGAACACCAGGAAGGCGCCGACGACGCGGAGTGCCGTGTGCCACTCACCGAGCACGCCCGCAGCGGCGGGTGCCATGAACACGAGCAGGTTCTTGATCCACTGCCTCGGACGCATCCCCCGCACGATCGGGCCCAAAGTCGCGCGGAGGCCTGTCCGCGGCAGGTCGTGCAGGGTCGCGGTGCTCGCACCGGATGGTGTCTCGTCGGCCGATACCCGCT
>JBEKVF010000200.1:0-5357 GCA_049514295.1 Acidimicrobiales bacterium | reverse complement strand
CGCAACCGAATCGCAACCCAAAACGGCCGCCCTTGCGACAGCGGCTGTGCAAAGTACGGACCATCAGTACAGCAACCTCACGGTGATGGTCGTTCAGAGGGGGGCGACCAACGTGAAAGTCCGGTGAAGGGGAACGGATTCTCACGAGGGGAACACCGCGGGGGAAGGTGCAGCGGAGGGGTGCGCCGGGCTTCTGAGGCCGTCGGTCGGAGCAATCCGGGGGGAACCGACGACCCGGGCCGGCGCACCTTTCGCTCCCTGTACTGCTCTTCTTGCCTGAGCTGAGGCCTTCGACCTGTCGTCGCAACGCCCCCAGCCTTGCCCTGCCGCCCGGCGCATTCCCGCAGGCCACAGGGCCGATGGAGGCCAAACCGGGGTGGCGAGCCGCCCACGGCGGACCCCTGGTCGATCTGAGAAGCAAATTCCCTGGCTGATCAGGACCTTCTCAATTCGGCATGGGTGTCCCTTATCCACGTGAGTTGTCCTGTTTGCCCAGTACAGTTGCCACCTGATGCGAGATGGTCATATCTCCGTGCTGGTCATCGAGGACGAGGCGGACATCCGCCAACTCCTGAGGACCCTGCTCGAACGGGAGGGTTTCGCGGTCGCGGAGGCCACCGAGGGCCGGGACGGGGTGCGCCAGTTCCATCAGAGGCATCCGGACATCGTCATCCTCGACGTGGGACTCCCCGACCTGGATGGCTGGCAGGTTCTCGAGCGGATCCGCGACATGAGCGACGTGCCGGTCCTCATGTTGACCGCCCTGGGCACTGAGCGCGACAAGGTGCGCGGGCTCAACGCGGGCGCCGACGACTACCTGACCAAGCCATTCGGAAAGGTCGAGCTCCTCGCCCGCCTGCAGGCCATCAGCCGCCGTCAGGTGTCCCGTGGCGAGCCGGTGACCGCCTTCGACGACGGCACGCTCCATCTCGACTTTGCCCGGCAGGAGGTCATGGTCGACGGCGACGCGGTCGTCCTGACCCCGACCGAGTACCGCCTCCTTTCGACCCTGGCCCGTCACCAGGGCCAGGTCCTGTCGCCGGACCAGCTCATAGAGCTGGCCTGGGACGACCCGAGCGGGTTGGCCCCGTCACGGGTCAAGTACGCCGTGTTGCGACTCCGGCGCAAGCTGGGGTGGGGCGAGGGGGACGACACTCCGATCGAGACGGTGCGGGGTTTCGGCTACCGGTACCGCTCTCGGATGCGGTGAGCAAGTCGCGCCAGACCCGAAACGACCCTCCGGGGCATCGCGATCCGCCGATGCCCGGAAGTGCCCTGCCCATCGGCTTCTCAGCTCCGATGCGCGTCCGTCTGCCGGTCTTCGCCCTGGTGGCCGTCGGCACAGTGCTCATCGGGGTTGTCCCGTTCCCCCATGACGCCCGCCGCGAGATCTCGCTCGCCGGTGTCCTGTTCTTCGTGCTCGTCGCCGCGGCCTTCCTGCTGCCCTGGGAGCGGCTGCCCGACTGGGCGTGGCTGATCATCCCGATCGGCTACATCGCCGTCATCGCGATCATCCGTGACGCCCAGGGCGGAAGTGACTCCGGGCTGGTGGCCGTCTACCTCCTGCCGATCGTGTGGCTGTCGCTCTACGGGCGGCGCCTGCACCTCCTCGTCGGGCTGTTCTGTCTGGACCTGGCCTTGCTGGTGCCCCTCCTCATCGTCGGGCCACCGAAGTACCCGACCATCGAGTGGCGACAGGTCGCCGTCATGGCCACGGTCACGGCGCTGGTGGCGTCGACCGTCTACACCATGGTGTCCAGGGACCGGGCCTACCTCAGCGACCTGGCCCAGCAGTCCCGAATGGCCCGCCGGAACGCCCGCGAGGCCCACTACGCCCGCGACCGCCTCGAGACCCTTCTCCGTGCGGCAACGGGCAGCGCCATCATGGGCGTCGACCCCGCCGGGACCGTCACGTTCTTCTCGGCCGGGGCCGAGCAGATGCTCGGCTATCGGGCGGCGGAGGTCGTCGGCATCCGCTCAATCGCCGACTTCATCGACCCCGCGCAGATCGACGAGCGGCGCCAGACGATCGATGCCATGCGCACGGCCCTGGAGCCCCTCGATGCCGAGACGGCTGCGGAGGTGCCCTGGACGGCCACCCGCAAGGACAGCCACCAGCGCCGCTGCGTCGTGCGGGTCAGGGCCCTGCCGGCCCCCACGCCCGATACTGCGCTCGACGATGAGTGGACCGAGGACGGTGAGTCATCCGAAGAGCCCGAAGCGGCCTCCGCGGGCACCAATGGCCACGCAGAGCTCAATGACGCAATGGCTCCCTCGACGGGGGGCTACGTGGTGGTCGCCATCGACGTGACCGAGCGGGAGGAGCTGGCTGCCGACCGCGAGCGCCTCTTTGCGATCCAGAAGGAGGTCACGCAGTCGCTCATTGAGCAGAACAACCGGCTCCGCGAGCTGACCCAGATGAAGGATGACGTCGTGGCGACCGTCTCACACGAGCTGCGGACGCCGATCACGTCCATCAGGGGTTTCATCGAGCTCCTGCTCGATGCATCGTCGGACCTCACCGAGAGCCAGATGCGCATGCTCCAGACGATCGAGCGCAACGCGGAGCAGCTCCAACGGGTCGCCGAGGACCTCCTGGCCGACCCCGGCGCGGGTCGCGGACTACGAGTCGCCTTCACCGAGCTGGACCTGTACCGCCTTGCCGAGGAAGCGGTGCACGCCATTCAGACGTCCGCCACGGTGGCGGGCATCGTGCTCTCGATCCAGCCCGGCGACGAGGTCCCGGTCTTCGGCGACCCCACCCGCCTGCACCAGCTCCTGGGCAATCTCCTGTCCAACGCCATCAAGTTCTCGCCGCGCGGGGGGCGGGTCCACGTGATCGTCGACAACGTGGACTCCTACGCCAGGGTGCAGGTTCTCGACGAGGGTCCCGGCATCCCCGAGAGCGAGCGCGACCAGCTCTTCGAGCGCTTCTACCGCCTCGCCTCCTCGACTGAGATGGGCGTGCCCGGGACCGGCCTGGGGCTGGCCATCGCCAAGTCGGTCGCCGAGGCGCACGAAGGCTTCGTCGACATCGTCGACACGCCGGGGTGGTCGACCACGTTCAGGGTCTTCCTGCCGCTGCGCACCTCGGTCGCGTCATCGGCTTCCTCCCGGACCGCGTAGGCGCCCTCCCCTCGGGAAGGACCGCCTACGCGGCCAGGAAGCCCCCGGACTGGTGTGCCCACAGGCGTCCGTAGACGCCGGCTCGTCCAGCCGAGAGCAGCTCGGCATGCGTGCCCTGCTCGACGACCCGGCCGCGGTCGAGGACCACGATCCGGTCCAGCCCGGCAATGGTGGCCAGCCGGTGCGCCACGACCAGAGCCGTGGTGCCGTCCATCAGGTGCCACAGCGCCTCTTGCACGAGTGATTCCGACTCCGAGTCGAGCGCCGACGTAGCCTCGTCGAGGACCAGAACCCGGGCGCCCTTCGCCATGGCCTGCGCGATCGCCACTCTCTGGCGCTGACCGCCAGAGAGCTTCAGCCCGCGCTCGCCCACAACGGTCTCGTACCCTTCAGGAAGGCGCTCGACGAACTCGTCCACATATGCGGCGCGGCCGACGGCGCGCACGAGGTCCATGTCCACCCCTTCGGCGGACTCCAGCCCGTAGCTGATGTTCTCCGCGATGGTGCGGTGCAACATCTGGGGTTCCTGCGGCACGTAGGCAATGTGCCGTCGCAGTGAGTGCTGTGTGACCGCGGCGATGTCCTGCCCGTCGATCGCGATGACACCGTCATCACGGTCGGCTAGGCGCAGCAACAACTTGGTCAGCGTGGTCTTGCCCGACCCCGAGGGGCCCACGAGCCCCACGTGCTCCCCCGGCTCGATGTGCAGGTCCAACCCCTCGAAGAGGGGCGCACCGGCGCGATACGAGAACCACAAGTCGCGGAACTCCACGAGGCCGCGGGGTACCACCAGGTCGGGCGCGCCCGGGGCGTCGACGATCTCGGGCTTCGTGGCCGCGATGCCGGCGAACTTGGCACAGCGGCCGATGGCGCGTGACATCAGGCGTATGAATTCGAAGGACTCCTCCAGGCTCGTCCCGACGAAGGTGGCGTAGAAGAGGATCAGGTAGACCACCCCGGCGGCAGCGATATGGCGCAGCGCGAGCACCACGCCGACCGCGACTGCGGCCCAGTTGAAGAAGGCCATGGCCGACTCCATCTGCAGCCTCGTGGTCGTGAACACCCGTCGTGCCCGGAGATCGGCACTGAGCGAATCACCGACGAGCATCCCCACGTTGGCGCGCTCGCGCCCTTCGGCCGCCTGCGCTCGCACCGTGGTCAGGTTGGCGATCGTGTCCGCGATGACTCCCGTGGCCCGGGAGTGCGCGTCGGAGAACTCCTTCTCCGCGACGACGACGCGGCCCATCCGGCAGTGGAGCACGGCGACGAACACCGCGACGAGCACCGCCATGACCAGCGCGACCGGCCAGGCGACGATCCCGAGGACCACGATGGCGCCGAGGGTCGTGACGCTGATGCGCAGGATGCCCCACACCATGGCGTCGATCAGCTCGACGAAGGCCCAGCTCGAGGTTTCGAGCGTGGCGATCACCTCGCCGGACGGCCGGTCGGTGTGCCACCCGTGGCTAAGCCCGATCAGGTGGTCGTAGCCGTTGGTGATGGCGCGGCCGAAGGAGCGCAGCGTGGCTCCCCAGTTGAGCCAACCGCCGATACGGCCGAACACGGTCGCCGCGGCAAGGACGACCGCATACGCAACGATCAGCGGGCCGAAGCTCTGCCATGTGTCCTGGTGCTGGTGCGGCCCCATCTCGGCGATCCGCCCCAACAGGGCGGCAAAGATCAGGGGGGCGGCGACGGCGTTGGCCAGCGTGCCCAGCACGATGGCCGTGCAGCTGCCCGCGAAGGCGGCACGATCGGGCCGCATTTGAAGCCAGCAGTACTCGAGCGTCGCTCTATTCGATGCAGTCGGGAAGAGGGTCCGTTCACCCATGGGGCTCTCCTGTTGGGAGGGTCAAGTGGATCGGGGCGCACCGAGGGTGCGCGGTGGGGGCCGCCGCGACAGAGGGGCTGCGGGGCCTACCGGGCTCGGCCCGGTCGGGGTTGCGAGACCGGCGTCAGTGGCCGATCGGGCAAAGGGCGGGCCCGGCCATCCGGGACCTCCCTCCGGCCGCACCGAAGACGTGCGGCAGGACCACGGTGGTGGGCGCGGTCAGCTGTTGGCGCGTCGTCATGCCTGCCATATGGTCACCTCGCTTCCGTCTCGTGGTGCAACCCCGTAACCGTAGCGCACCGTTACGCGCGTGCGCGAAAATTTCGGGCAGGTGGGCGCCTAGAAGAGCGGCGTTGCGCCGGGCGAGCCGGGTGGCCCCTCGTACCCGAGGTGGGCCCAG
>JBEKVF010000199.1:0-5363 GCA_049514295.1 Acidimicrobiales bacterium | reverse complement strand
GAGGAGGATGCCTGCCCCCGGGGGGATCTGGCCGACGATGCCGCCGACGGCCGACGCCACGACGGGCCTGGATTTCCACATGGCCTCGGTCACCGTGAGACCGAACCCTTCCTGCAGGCTCTTCTGCACCACGACGCTGGCATGCCGCTGGGCCGCGTTCACCATGACGGCATTGGCCACGAGGTCGTCCATCGGGAGGGTGACCAGGCGGATGGCGTCGCGGGCTCGACGGGGGAGCGCCTGCCACGCGTCGAAGCACTCTTCGAGGACCCGCGCGCCCTCAGGGTCGTCGCTCACGCCCTCGACCGCCGGCCCGATCAGCGCGAGCCGCGCATCGGTGCGACCCGCGAGCCGGTCGGCGAAGCCGCGCAGGACGCCCTCCATGTCCTTCAGGTGGTCCCAGCGCGAGACCTGCACGACGAGAGGGTCGCCGGGCGAGAACGGTCCTGCGCCCCCCATCACAGCCGGCGCCCGCTCGTCCCGGGCTCCCTCGAGCAACCCGATCCGCGCCAGGAGGTCGGAGACGCGGGCCCGAGGCAGTGTGCGGTTCTTGGCGGACAGGGGGTCGATCGACGGCTCGATGATCCACACGTCGGCACCGGCCAGTCGAGCGGGCACGAAGGCGGCGTGCGAGAAGACGAACGTGCGGCAGTGGGCCAGGTGGGGCTGCAGGAAGCTCCACGCCTCCTCGGTGAACGCGTTCGTGCGGTCCGACCCGATGTGGCACCGCCAGGCAACGCGCACGCCGTACCCGATCAGACGGTTCGCCAGACCCGCCGTCTGGGGGTCGTGCAGAAAGACGATGTCGTCGCGATGGATCCGCCCGCCGATTGCGTCGACGTTGGCGTCGAGCACGGCCTCGTAGTGAGCGGCCTCGCGGGGCCCGAGGTCGCCAGCGTCGCCGGCCACGCCGTGGAGGCGGTTGTGCAGCCGCTTCGTGATGACGAAGAACTCGGGGTCGGCATCAATCACCAACCACCGCGTGTCGACGCCGGCATCCTTGGCGTAGCCGCAGAGCAGTCGGAGCATCTCGGCCACCCCGCCGCCGTGCGCGGTCGAGCTGATGTTCCACACCCTGGCCGGACCGAGCGACTGCAGTGCCCCGCCCGCCGCCGCCCGCAGCGCCGCGTAGCGCTCGGGCCCGATGAGGCGACCCAGCCGCTCGATGGAGTGAGCCGGCACCTGCACGTCCTGGGGCTCGGGCACCCCACCATCTTGGTCCATTGGCTCTCGGGTAGGGAGTGACCCGCCGGACGTCAGCTCGTGCCGGTGGCGGCCCGGATGGCCGATGCCACGGCGTCCGCATCGTCGGAGGTGACGATCAGGCGCCCGTACTCGGCCCGCTCCAGCTCGACCACGACAGCCGGGCCCTTGCCGTGGACGGCGGCAAAGTCCTTCCCGAACCCGCCTCGCCGGGTGCCGACGGCGATCACGTCCGGCACACCGGTTCCCGGGGCACGGACGCCGCGCAGCTCCGGCCAGGCAGTGTCGACGACGCGGACCGCGGTGACGGCCGAGAGCGGGATGCGAATGTCGCCGTGGAACCCTTCCGCCTTCTCGAGCGCGCGCATGTGGAGCACGAGCTCGTCGCCGTCGGTCCGCAGGTCAGCCACGGCGGTCGAGTCTAGGGACGGCGGTTAGCCTCGGCACCGATGTGGCCGCCACCGCCCGAGGGGACCTGGGTCATCGACCTCGATGGCGTGGTGTGGCTCACTGGACGACCGATCCCCGGCGTCGACGAGGCGGTGGCCGGGCTGCGGGGCGCGGGGGTGCGGGTCCTGTTCGCCACCAACAACTCCGCGCCGACGCGAGCCGAGCTGCACCGGCACCTGGCCCACTGCGGCATCACCGCGGAGAACGGCGATCTCCTCAGCTCAGCCGACGTGGCCGCGGGCATGCTGGCCACCGGCTCCCGCGCGGTGGTGCTGGGGTCCGACGGCGTGCTCGAGGCGCTGGCCGCCCGCGGTGTCGTGGTGGTGCCCGAGGGGCCGGCCGACGCGGTCGTGGTGGGCCTCACGCGGACGTTCACCTACGACGACGTGGCCCGCGCCGCCGCTGCGGTGCGGGGCGGGGCCCGTTTCATCGGCACCAACGAGGATCCGACCTTCCCCACGCCCGACGGGCTGATCCCCGGAGCCGGCGCCATCCTGGCTGCGGTGTCCACGGCGGCCGAGGCCACGCCGGAGGTGGCCGGCAAGCCCCACCGGCCGACGGCAGAGGCCATAGCCGTCCGGGTGCCGGACGGTCAGCTCCGTGCCATGGTGGGGGATCGCCCGTCCACCGACGGGGCGCTGGCCGCGCAACTCGGCATCCCCTTCGCCCTGGTGCTCTCCGGGGTCACCACGGAGGGGCACGTGCCCGCCAATGCCCGCCCGGCGGTAGTGGCCCCGGACCTGGCGACCCTCGTCCGGCAGGCCCTCGGCGGGAGGTGAATCAAGTGCTTGCTATGAGCTAGCACACGAGATACTCTTGTTCAATGGCTAGCAATGAGCGTATTCGCAAGTATCTCGACGCGGGAACCGTCCTCGGGCAGGTCAGCCGTGGCCGGGCCGAGGAGATCGTGCGAGAGTTGGTGAACGCCGGAGACATCCAACGCAGCCAGGCACAGGAATGGGTCGACAACTTGGTAGAGCGGAGCCGGAAGACCAGCGAGCAGGTGCTCGAGCTGGTGCGTCACGAGGTGACGACGCAACTGGACCGGATCGACGGGAAGTCCCTCGAAGCCATCGCCAACCAGGTGGCCGAAATCCTGAAGAAGTCCGCCAAGGCCGGGCGCACCGCCACCAAGGATGTCACCGAGCAGGCGGGCAAGACCGCCAAGGGCGTCACCCAGCAGGCCAGCAAGACGGCCAAGCGCGCCACTGCCGCCGCCAAGAAGGTGACACCGACCCGGCGCAGCACGGGGAAGTCCACCAAGAACGGCCCGGGCAAGTCGTCAGCCACGCACTCGACCGAAAAGAAGTCCTCGGCCAAGAAGTCGGACAAGGACAAGTCGGACAAGCACAAGAAGGCCGCCAGCTGAGCGCCGGGGCCCGCCGCCGGCTCGACACCGAGCTCGTGCGACGGGGCCTCTTCCCGACCCGGCAGGAGGCCCAGGTGGCGATCGCCGCCGGTACCGTCCTCGTCTCGGGCGCCGCCGCGGAGAAGGCGGCGCGCCTCGTCGCACCCGACGAGCCAGTCGTCCTGCTCGGCCCTCCGTCGCCCTTCGTCGGCCGCGGGGGCCTGAAGCTCGATGCGGCCCTCACCCGCTTCCCCGTCCCCGTTTCCGGCCGGCGGGCCCTCGATGCGGGAGCGTCGACGGGCGGCTTTACCGACTGCCTGCTCCAGCGTGGCGCCGCGCACGTGTACGCGGTCGACGTGGGCCACGGCCAGCTGCACCCCACCCTGCGCGCGGATGGGCGCGTCACGGTCCTCGAGCACACCAATGCCCGGACGCTGACCACGGCCGACCTGTGCGCCGCCGACCGGGCCTACGAGCCGTGCCCACTGGTCGTCACCGACCTCTCGTTCATCTCCCTCCGCAGCGTGATCCCCGCCCTCGCCGGCCCGGTCTCGGCGGCGGACGCCGACCTCGTCCTCCTGGTGAAGCCGCAGTTCGAGGCTGGTCGTGCCGCCGTCTCCAGAGGCAAGGGCGTGGTGCGGGACCCGGAGGTCTGGCTGGGCGCGCTCGAGGGAGTGGTGTCCGCGCTCCATGACGCCGGAACCGGCATCATGGGGGCGATGGCCTCCCCCCTGACCGGCGCCGCCGGCAACGTGGAATTCCTGCTGCACGCCCGCAAGGGCGTGCCCGGTTCTGACGCGGACGAGGCCGCCGCCCTGCTCTCCGCCGCTGTGTCGGAGGCGGAGGGTCACCTGCCCCCGGCCAACTCGGCCGGCTGAGCCGTCCTCGCCCGATGGCGACCGTCACCTTCCTGGTCCATCCGGACCGCCCCGACGCACTGGCGCTCGCCACCGACACCGGCACCTGGCTCACCGAGCGGGGGGATGTGGCTCGCATCCTCCGCTTCAGCGGTCCCGACCGGGTGAGCGAGGCCGGCGTCGAGCTCGACCTCGATGCTGTCGACCTGGCCGGAAGCATCGTCGCGGTCAGCATGGGTGGGGACGGCACCTTCCTGCGCGTGGTACGCCTGGCGGCGGCGGTGGACGTGCCGGTCCTCGGCGTCAACTTCGGGCGCCTCGGCTACCTGCCCGATCTCGTGCCCGAGCAGGTCCGCGGCGCCCTCACCAAGGTGCTCGACGGGACAGCCGCCATCGAGGAGCGCTGCGCGCTCGAGGTGTGCATCTCGGACCGTTCGATCGGTGATGACGGCTCGATTCTGCTCGCGCTGAACGAGGTGGTGATCGAGAAGATCGACTTCGGCCACACGGTGCGCCTGGCCACCTGTATCGACGGCGAGGACGCACTGACCTACTCGGCCGACGGCCTCATCATCGCCACGCCCACCGGCTCCACGGCCTACAACCTCTCCGCCGGCGGGCCGATCCTGGCGCCGACCCTGCGCGCCATGGTCGTCACGCCTGTAGCGCCCCATTTCTCGCTCGACCGCAGCCTCGTCCTCACCGACGAGCAGGAGGTCAGGGTGGAGATCCGTCCGGACCGGACGGGGGCGCTCGTCATCGACGGGCAGGACATCGGTCGGCTGAAGCCGGGTGCCACGGTCACCTGCACGGTCGCGGCGCGCCCCGTACGGGTGGTCCGGAACGAGCCGCACACCTTCGGCACCATCCTGCGCTTCCGGCTCCTGGCCCACCGGGACGAGTGATGATGCCGTGCTGACCGACCTGCACGTCCGCGACCTGGGCGTGATCGAGGACCTGACCATCGAGTTCGGCCCCGGCATGACCGCGCTCACCGGCGAGACCGGGGCGGGCAAGACGCTCGTCGTCGAGGCGCTGCAGCTGGTCCTCGGGGGACGCGCCAACCAGGGCATGGTACGCGCCGGCGCCGCCGAGGCGCTCGTCGAGGCCCGGTTCGTGGTCGGCGACGGCGACGAGGAGCGGGAGGTGGTCCTTGCCCGCTCGGTGCCCGCCGAGGGGCGGTCGAGGGCCTGGGTCGACGGGCGCATGGCGCCCGTGGGAGCCCTGGGGGAGACCGCAGCCGAATTGGTCGAGATCCACGGGCAGCACGAGCACCGGGCCTTGATCGCCGCCGCTGCCCAGCGCGACGTGCTCGATGCCTTCGCCGGCACGGACCTGAGCCGCCTGCGCGCCGTGCGGAGCCAGCTGCGGGCGCTCGACGACGCCCTGGCCGGCCTCGGGGGCGACGAGCAGCAGCGCGCCCGTGAGGCTGACGTCTTGCGCTACCAGGTCGACGAAGTCGCAGCCGCCCACCTCGAGGATCCCGACGAGGAGACGGCACTGCG
>JBEKVF010000198.1:0-5384 GCA_049514295.1 Acidimicrobiales bacterium | reverse complement strand
GTTCCCGTTCGGCCCGCAGGCCGTCGGTGACGAAGGAGAGATCGACCTCACCGAGGCCGCGCCGTTCGGATGCAGTCTCAATGGCGGTGAGCTGATCGTCGAAGAGCTGTCGCGTGTCGAACAGCAACCGACCGATGAGGGTGCTCTTGCCGTCGTCCACCGATCCGATCGTGGCGAACCTGAGCAGGTCCATGGTGTCCGCGCCGAGCTCGGAGCCGCCGGCCGGCGGCGAGCCGGGCAACGTGGTCATAGGCCTAGAAGTACCCCTCGCGCTTGCGGTCTTCCATCGCCGTCTCCGAGAAGCGGTCGTCGGCCCGGGTCGCCCCCCGCTCGGAGACCCGCGACGCCGAGACCTCCCGGATGATCCCCTCCACCGTGCCCGCGTCGGAGCGCACGGCACCGGTGCAGGTGGCGTCGCCGACGGTGCGGAAGCGCACGGTCTCCTTGTGGACCTCCTCGCCGGGCTTCGCGGTGATCCACTCGCTGAGCGCCAAAAGCATGCCGTCGCGCTCGACGATCTCGCGCTGGTGGGCGTAATAGATGGATGGGAGCTCGATCCTCTCCCGGCGGATGTATTGCCAGATGTCCAGCTCGGTCCAGTCCGACAGCGGGAACGCGCGCAGGTGCTCGCCCGGGCGCACGCTGCCCTGGTACAGCTGCCAGAGCTCGGGTCGCTGGCGCTTGGGGTCCCACTGCCCGAAGGAGTCGCGAAACGACAGGACGCGCTCCTTGGCCCGGGCCTTGTCCTCGTCCCGGCGCGCCCCGCCGAACGCGGCGTCGAACCCGTTGGCGTTGATGGCGTCCAGCAGCGTCGTGGTCTGCAGGCGGTTGCGCGATGCCACCGGCCCGGGGTCCGGCACCCGTCCCTGGTCGATGGAGTCCTGCACCTTGGCGACGAGGAGCCTGGCTCCTTCGGCCTCGACCTGTGCATCCCGGTAGGCCAGCACCTCAGGGAAATTGTGGCCGGTGTCGACGTGGAGGACGGGGAAGGGGATCCGCCCCGGCTTGAAGGCCTTGGAGGCGAGGTGGAGCAGGACGGCCGAGTCCTTGCCTCCGCTGAAGAGGAGGACCGGGCGCTCCGACTCGGCGGCCACCTCGCGGATGATGAAGATGGCGAGGGATTCGAGAAGGTCGAGATGGCCGAGGGGATGCTCGACAGGTCTGACCAGGGCAGTGACCGACGCGCCGGCGCGATCCGCGACGGGGCGGTTCTGCGGGGAGCGGAGGGCGGCAGTGTCCATGGGACCTCTCAAATCATGACCATTTTGGTCATGTATACTAAAGCCTGCATTCGGACGGGCGTCAAACGCCGGGGCGGGTCCCCGGAACGGGCCGATCGGCTCGGGGAGAAGGTGAGGATCGGTGGCCGAGACCTACGTGAGCGACCAGCCGGTGGGCGAAGAGGACCTCGCGGCCATCAGCGAGCGCTTCGAGACCGCTCCTGCCAGCGCCGTCATCCGCTGGGCCGTCGAGACATTCGGCGACTCCATCGCCCTGGCCGCCTCGTTCGAGGACATCGTGCTCATCGACCTGGCCACCAAGGTCGCGCCCGGCGTCGAGGTCGTCTTCCTCGACACCGAGGCGCACTTCCCCGAGACGCTGTCCTTCGTCGAGGAGGTACGGGCGCGCTACGGGCTGAACCTCACGGTCACCAAGCCCGGCCCCGACGCGGCCGCGCACCCGTGCGGCACGGAGAAGTGCTGCCAGTTCCGCAAGGTCGAACCGCTCCGCCGTGCCCTCGCCGGGAGGCGCGCCTGGTTGACCTCGCTCAAGCGCACCGACGGCCCCACCCGGGCCGATGCGCCCATCGTGGGCTGGGACGCCTCGTTCGGGCTCGTGAAGGTCAACCCGTTGGTGACGTGGACGGACGACGACATCACCTCGTATCTCGCCGACCACGGGCTGCCGGTGCACCCGCTCGTGCCGCAGGGCTACCGCTCCATCGGGTGCGCGCCGACGACGCGTCCGGTGGCCCAGGGGGAGGACCCCCGCGCCGGCCGCTGGTCGGGCCTCGACAAGTCCGAGTGCGGCCTGCACGTCTAGTGCCACGTGACCTCGACAACCCCTACGGGATGGAGTTCCGCGGCCGGCGCGACCGAGGGCTCAAGTTCGTCCGGCCCTACCGCAACATCGGCGAGCTCAACCCGGTCGAGCAGCTGAAGCTCTCGCGGCACCCGTTCGAGGTGGCGCAAGCTGTCATCGACACCTATTCGAAGCAGGGACCCGAGTCCATCGCCAAGGTGCCGGGCGAGGTCGAGCGCCTGAAGTGGGTCGGGATGTACCCGCAGCGCCAGGGCGGCGACGCCTTCATGATGCGGATCAAGGTCCCCGGAGGGGTGATGACCGCCCCCCAGGTCCGCGAGATCGGCGTGGCGGCCGACGCGTTCGCGGAGGGACCCGACGACAGCCCCGTCTTCGGTAACCGCTACGCCGACCTCACGACGCGCCAGGACATCCAGCTGCACTGGATCCGGATTGCAGACGTGCCGCGGATTTGGCAGCGCTTCTGGGACGTCGGGTTGACGACGGTGCAGGCGTGCGGTGACTCAGCCCGCAACGTCTGCTCCTGCCCGGTATCGGGTATCGACCAGAAGGAGGTCGTCGACGCCCTTCCTGTCGCGCAGGCCATCTCGGCGTTCTTCACCGGAAACCGCGAGTACGCCAACCTGCCGCGCAAGTTCAAGATCGCGGTCACCGGCTGCACGGAGGACTGCGCCCGCGTCGAAATCAACGACATCGGCTTGTGGCCGGCGGAGCAGGCCGACGGCACCGTCGGCTTCAACGTGCTCATCGGTGGTGGCCTCTCCGACGGCGAGCGCATGGCGTCGGACATCGACCTGTTCATCGGGCCCGACCAGGCGGTCGAGCTCAGCCGCGGTGTCGCCCAGGTGTTCGGCGAGCTGGGCAACCGGGAGAACCGCGGGCTGGCCCGCATGCGCTACCTCGCCCAGGAGCTAGGTCCCGAAGGCTTCCGTGCCGCACTGGCCGAGCGCACGAACTTCGTGCTGGAGCCCGCCGGACGGGAGCTGACGACCGCCTTCCGTGGCGACCACGTCGGCGTCCATCCACAGAAGCAACCCGGCCTCTTCTACGTCGGCTGCTCCGTCCCTGTCGGCCGCATGCACGGCCTGGAGCTGGTGGAGCTGGCGCGGCTGGCCGAAACCTACGGCGACGGCGGAGTGCGCATCGGCATCGACCAGAACTTCATCGTGTCCGGTGTGCCCGAGGATCGGCTCGACGACCTGCTGGCCGAGCCGCTGATGGAAACCTACTCGCCGTTCCCCGGTCCCTTCGAGCGGGGGGTCGTGGCGTGCACCGGCTCGGAGTTCTGCCGTTTCGCGGTGGTCGAGACCAAGGAGCGCGCGGTCAAGTGGGCACGGGGCCTCGACGCGCAGCTGGCGGAGGAGGGGGGAGACGGCGAGCACCGCGACTCGGGGGTCATCCGCATGCACTTCTCGGGCTGCTCCGCCTCGTGCGCCCAGCCGCAGATCGCCGACATCGGCTTCCGCGGCGACATCGCCCATGTGGACGAGCACATAGAAGAAGCCGTCGACATCGGTCTGGGAGGCTCGCTCGGGCCGGATGCGGCGTTCATCGACTGGGTCGCCGGCGCGATGCCGGTCGACCGGGTTCCCGACGCCCTGCTCCGGGTCGTCCGGCGCTACCGGGACGAGCACCGTCCCGGGGAGCCGTTCCATCTCTGGGCCCGGCGGATCCATCCCGACGAGCTCCGATCGACGCTGGTCGGTGCGGCCGAAGCGGTGACGCCATGAAGCGCTACCGGATCAGGGAGCAGATGAACGGGATCGTCGAGCCCCCTCACAAGGTGTGGTTCTGGGAGCTCGAGGCCGGCGTGATCCACGCCGACCGCTGCATACAGTGCGGGACCTGCATCGCGGTCTGCCCCTCGAACTCCATCGGCATCGACGAGGACACGAACCTGCCCGAGCTGGTCAAGATGTGCACCGGATGCTCGCTCTGCTGGGACTTCTGCCCCCGCGGCGGCCTCCGCTACGAGGCGCTGTGGCCGCCGTCGACCGTCGGCTCCGACGAGGACGCCGAGGTACAGCCCGCCCAGGTCCGCTCCGACTCCTCGGACACGTACTGGAAGATCAGCGGGGGACCGCCGGCCGATGGGCTCGGCGCGGTGGTGGACAGCTACGCCGTCCGCGCCGCGGCGGAAATCGACGACGCGCAGGATGGTGGTGCGGTCAGCGCGCTGCTGATCGGGCTTCTCGCGGCCGGCGAGATCGACGGCGCCCTCGTGTCGAAGCCGAGCCCCGACCCCGACGAGCAGTGGAAGGGCATCGCCACTGTCGCGACGACGCCCGACGCCATCCGGGCCGCCTCGGGCAGCTTCTACAACCAGACGATGGCACTGGCCGAGCTCGACCTCTCGCGCTACGCGCTGCCATCGAAGCCGCGCATCGCCGTTGTGGGCACCCCCTGCGAGGTGCAAGGACTCCGGGCCATGCAGGCCCGCCGCTGGCCCACAGGCGCGCACCGGGTCGACGCTGTCGTCTTGACCATCGCCCTGATGTGCACGAAGAACTTCGACTACGAGGCGTTGACACTGAGGGAGCTCCGGGACAAGCGCGGCGTCGACCTGGACCGGGTCTCGAAGATGGACGTGATCCGGGGGCGCATGATCGTCGAGTACCGCGACGGAGAGCTGGCCGTCGACGAGCCGGTCAAGGATTTTCACGGTGCCGCGCTGAAGGGTTGTGACGAGTGCGCAGACTTCCTCGGCCGGTCGGCTGACATCTCGGTCGGCAGCGTCGGCTCCATGACCGGCTGGACGAGCGTGATCATCCGGACCGAGCGGGGCCGACTGGCGTTCCAGGCCGCCCGGGCGAAGCTCGACGTGCGCGGGCTGGACGACCCGGCCGCCCTCCTCCGGCTCGACGCTCTCGACAAGAAGATCGCCGACCGCTCACTGCGACGCAAGCTCGACCCGGACGCGCCGCTGTTCATCGACTTCGAGGAGCACGTGCGCGCCTACGACGGCACGGACCGCCAGCCCGTGTTCATCCGCCATTGACCGTGACCACGGCGCCCGTGCTGCATGTGCCCGACGAGCCCACGGCGCGGGCGGAGCACTGGCTGGCGGTCGTCCTCGAGGGCGGCGAGCTCGAGCACGTCCTGACGGACGCCGACGGCATCGTGGCCTGGCTGTGGACGCGCTGGAGGACTCTGGCGTCCGTCGGTGTCAGCGAGGAAGACCTCGGACGGATCGTGCTGGCCTACCGGCGCGAGGTCTGGCTCTGGCTGGCCGGTGAGCGAACGTGGTCGCAGTGCTGCTCAGGTCTCATCGGGCGGATCACCCGACGCATCGCAGACCCCGACCGCGCTGGAGTGTGACCGAGAGCGGGCGTCCCGCTCCG
>JBEKVF010000197.1:0-5454 GCA_049514295.1 Acidimicrobiales bacterium | reverse complement strand
TGCCAGCTCCAGGCCGCCGGTCACCGTCGGCCCGTTGATGGCGCCGATGACGGGCGTGGCGTGGGGCGGCATCATGCCGATGCGGCGAGAGGGTTCCCGCTGACGCTCCTGTTGGACGGATCGCAGCTCGGTGGACAGTGACTTGAGGTCCATGCCGGCGCAGAAGGCGGGGTCCGCACCGGTGAGCACCATGCACCCCACGTCGTCGCGGTCGTCGAGGCCGGTGATGGCCTCGTCGAGCTCGCGGTGCAGCTCGCCCGAGATCGCGTTGCGCGCCTCGGGGCGGTTGAGGGTGACCGTGGCCACCCGATCGTCGACCTCGACCAGCACCAGCATCAGCGTCCCCTCCTCATGTCTGCGCCCCTCATGATCGGCCATCGTGGCGGTGGGCACCAATCCCTCCGCACCCTGTCACCCCAATCGCATCCACTCGTCGTAGAGGAGGGCGAAGCAGTCGGCGTCGCGCTGCTCGTCGTCGATCCTCTCCCAGCCCCGCAGGGTCGCCTCGCGACCGAAGCCTCCCGCCTCGGCGGTCCGGGCCGACGCCGTGTTCCACGGCTCCACGAAGAGGTGCAGACGGGGGATCGCCAGCTCGCCGAACGCGAATTCCACCACCGCCCGCAACGCGTGGGCGGCGAGCCCACGGCCGCGCGCACCGGCGACGACCCAGTAGCCGATGGAGGCCCGGCCGCTCTCAATCTCCTGGAGCCACAGCCCGATCGACCCGACGCCCGATGTCGGGTCCGCCTCCTCCGCGATCACGAAGGAGTACCCGTCTCCCTGGGCGGCGCGGTCGTGCTGGCGCTCGATGAAGGCCCGCCCCGCGTCATCCGTGTACGTCCGGGGTATCGACGTGATGGAGGGGATGAGCGGGTCGGTGGAGGCCTGCCGCACCATGACGAGGTCCGACACCGCAAAGGGCCGGAGCAGGACTGGCGGCGATGCGAGGCGGGGGACGCGCAGCGGCGGTGCGAAGGCGTCGATGTCGAACGTGCTCATCGGAGGGTGAAATACCCCGGCACGAGGTGGTGCGGTGTGTCCAGGTACCCCTTCGCTTCGGGGAGCCCGCCGAAACGGCCGTGGCTCCAACGGACCTCGATGTGTCCCACCACCTCGTGCAGCTCGTGGGAGACGCGGTCGCGCACGACGGCCTCCCAACCCACGCGGGGCTGGCCTCCGGGCTGGGGCTCCATGGCGACCGAGATCAGCTGGTACTGCTGACGCCAGTCCCACGACGTGGCGATGCGCAGGCGCAGCGAGCGCGCCACCGAGGAGCCCAGGACGAAGTAGGGAGCGCTCCCGATGCGCAGGAGGCGCCACACCATGGCCTCCCCGGTGCCGCCACCGACTCCCATGGCCGCTTCCCACCGCCGCACCGACGCCCGCGCCACCGCGTCCGACAGGCGGGCGTAGAGCTCCTTGGCCCCGGGGGGCCATCCCGGCCGGAGCCACTGCCCCAGCGCGTCGCGCTGTTGGGACGTCAGATCGACTGCACGCGCCGGGAGGTCCCGCAACACCTCGGGCGGTGCACCGGCTGCGTCGTGCACCCCACCCCCGGTTGCCGGGTCGTCGGTGCGCACGTCCTCGTCGGTCAGCACGTCTCCGGCGCCCAGCCCGGGGAGCGAGACGGCGGCGGGGGACCGGCCATGGCGCGCCGGACGGCTGCGACGCACGAGCGACGTGGGCATCGAACCCGCGCCGTCGCAGCGGCCGGCGGCGAGGCGGACGGTCTCGTAGAGCGCCTGGTACTCCGCGGGCGCCACCTCCGCGTACCAGTCCCCGCCGCCGGGGAGCACCTCCCGTGCCACCCGGCTGCCCCTGCTCTGGCCGGCGATGAGGAGGGAGTCGAACACGTGGGACGGCGACACGTTGAACAGGATGTTCGAGAGGTACTTGCAGCTCACGAGGTAGACGTGGTCGACGCGGAGGTCGATCGGCGCCACCTCGTCGCCGGGCGCACGGCCGGTCCCCTTCCAGTCCACCACCTTGGGCAGGCGTCTCCGCAGGCCGTCATCGGCGGTGAGGAAGGCCTGACCGTTCGCCCAGGCCGCGTGGAACTCGGCATCGTAGGCACCACCGGTCCGGAGCAGGACCAGGCGCTCCCACATCTCGGGCGACAGGCTGTGCATGACCGGCGTGTGCGAGCGCACCGCCTGGTCAATGTCGGCCAGGCCGAGCATGCCGAGCCCAGTGCCGAGCTCGGTGACCGTGGTGCGGTCGCTGGGCATTCAGGCATCCTGCCACGGCGGCGTCGTGGAACTCCTGGATCGCTCCCGCCTATTCGGTGAACAGGGGCGTGAGCTGCAGCTCCAGCGGCCCGACGGCGGCATCCGCTGCGAGATGCAGCTCCGTGCTCTCGTAGACGTCCACGGCGACGCCGGTGCGGGCGATGAAGGCGAAGACGGCGTCACCCCACCGCTCCTCGCGCAGCGCCTGGCGCAGGGCGGCCCGCTCGCCCGGGGGCAGGTCGCGGCCCGGTGTCGTGGCCACCAGCTGACAAGCCAGGACCCAGTTCAGGGTGTCGAGGTCCTCGGCGACGAAGACGCGCGGGGGATCGTCGCGCACGACCGCGCAGGCGACGACGGCACCCACGGCTCAGACGGCGCCCGGGGCCACGTCGGCGTCGGCCCAGAACCCCGCCAGCGGCGACCCGCAGCGACCGGCGGCGTACGCCTCGAGCCGCGCCCGGCCGTCGGCGGACAGGAGGTCCACGGCGTCGAAGATCCCGCCCGGCCCCGGCGCGCGCAGGGCCCGGTCGGCCTCGGTGCCCGAGCGGGGCAGCTGCGTCGTGAGCACGACGAAGGGGGCGACCCCACGGGCAGCCAAGACGTGGGCCCGGCCCAGGGTGCGCCAGACCGTCTCGGAGCGGACCATGCCGCCCCGGTAGGCCGAGTTCGGCCCCGCCACATCGAAGTACCAGGTCCGCCCCGACGCATCGCTACCGGTGAAGTCGACGGCCATGCCCAGCCCGCGCAGGCGCCGGTTGGGCCGCACGTCGCAGAACCCGGCGGCCTCGAGGGCCGCCCTCGCCAGCATGGCGGCCGACGTGCCGTCGGCGCCGGGTCCCGCCGCCGCACCGGCGGCGCCCGTCCCGTCTGCCGAGTCCACCTCGCCGGCCAGGCGCGCCCGGGCCAGCTCGACGTAGGCCGGGTCGAGGTCGTAGCCGACGGCGTCGCGCCCCGAGCGGGCCGCCGCAACCAGTGTCGAGCCCGACCCGGCGAACGGGTCGACCACGAGGTCGCCCCGATACGTGTAGAGCTCCATCAGGCGCTGGGGCAGCTCGACGGGGAACGGGGCGGGGTGCCGGACACGCACGGCGCTCTCGGGCGGGATGTCCCACACGTCGAGGGTGAGGGCCATGAAGTCGTCGGCCCCGATGCTGCTCTCGTGGGGCAGCCCGTCGCGCCGGCGCTCCTTGGGGCTGCGCGCCCGCCCGAAGCGCCCCTTGCTGGCCACGACGACCCGCTCGGTCACGTCGCGCAGCACCGGGTTGGCCGCCGAGCGGAACGAGCCCCAGGCGCACGAGCCGCTGGCGCCCTCGCCCTTCTGCCAGACGATCTCGCCCCGGGGCAGCAGGTGCAGGTCGTCCTGCAGGATGGTCATGACGTCGGCCGCCAGGCTGCGGTACGGCTTGCGCCCGAGGTTGGCCACGTTCACGGCGATGCGACCGCCCGGCTCGAGCACCCGCTTGCACTCGGCGAAGACGTCGCGCAGAAGCGCGAGGTACTCCATGTAGGACCCGGGCACCCCCTCGCGGTCGAGCTCCTCCTCGTACTGCTTGCCGGCGAAGTAGGGGGGTGAGGTGACGACGAGGGCCACCGAGTCGTCCGCCACCGCATCCATCCGGCGGGCATCGCCGCAGAGGCAGGACAGGCCCGGCTCGTGCGCCGTGACGTGCTCGTCGGCGCTCAGCTCCGGTGCCTCGAAGCGAGCGTAAAAGGCGTCCGCGACGTGGGACTCGCGGCGCCCGACGCCGAAATTGGAGGTCGCGGTGCGACGGCGAGGCGGCATAAGTCCGGTCGAACCCTACCGGCCGGCCTGTGACCGGGCCGTGATGTGACGGGGTGCGGCGGGCATGGGTGGCACCGTAGGGAACAGCTGTGACAGAGGATGCCGGCCCACGGGCTACATCTCGTAGACGACGAACGACGTGGGGCGCCCGACCTGGTCGTAGAGCGAGCGGGCGCGGCCGTTGTACTGCTGGGTGTGCCAGTAGACCGGGTCGGCCCCCCGCTCGGCGCCGGCCGCCTTGACGGCCTCGAGCAGGGCCCGCCCGGCGTCGTGGCCCCGGGCCGCCGGGGCCACGAAGAGGTCCTCGAGGTAGCACTTGGGCTGCCGGGACCAGGTCGAGGCGTGCACGACGCAGTTGGCCATCCCGATGCCCCGGCCCGCGTCGTCGAGGGCGAGCAGGCCGAACATGCCCTCGGAGCCGGCGCAGAGGCGGTCGAAGGTGGCCCGGGAGGTGTCGTCGGGGAGCTCGGCCCGGTAGAAGTCCAGGTAGCCGGCCCACAGGGCTCGCCAGTCGTCCCAGTCGTCCTCACGCAGGCCCCGGATGTCGGTCATGGCCCCAGCATCCCATGGCCCCGCGGCCGGCCCCCGGACCTAAGGTTCCGCCATGGCGTCTGCGGGTCCGGAACCGGCCCTCTCGCAGCTCTACGGGCAGACCCAGGCCCGGGTCGTGGCGCTGGTCACCGGACTCGACGGCCGGCAGGTCGAGGCCCCGGTGCCCGCCTGCCCCGGCTGGCGCGTGCGCGACGTCGTGGCGCACCTGACGGCGGTCTCGGAGGACGTGCTGGAGGGCCGCTTGACCGGGCCGCCGTCGGACGAGCAGACCGCGGCACAGGTGGCCCGCTTCAGGGACCGCCCGCTGTCCGAGGTGCTGACCCGCTGGGAGGAGCTCGGGCCGCGGTTCGGGGAGGCGATCGACGGCTTCGACGTGTGGCCTGCGGTGCTCGACGTCGCCACCCACGAACACGACATCCGGGGGGCCGTTGCCGAGCCGGGCGCACGCGACAGCGAGGTGGTCCGGCTCGGGGCCGAACGCCTGCTGACCTGGATGCAGCCTCCCGTGGCGCTCCGGGTCGTCGTCGAGGATGAGACCTACGACCTCGGCCCCGGGGGCGGAGAGCCGATTCAGCTGACGACCGGGCGCTTCGAGGTGCTGCGGTGGCGCATGGGGCGCCGCAGCCGGTTGCAACTGGCCGGCCTGGACTGGGCCGGCGACCCGTCGCCCGTCCTTGATCATCTGGTCGTGTTCGGCCCGTCGCCCGCCGACATCACCGAGTAGCGGGCACACGGTCCGCCATGAAGCTGACGTTGGACCTCCATGACATCTACAACCGGGGGGACGACATCGACAAGGCGCTGCGGGGCGTGATCGACGAGGCGATCCGGAAGAAGGCCAAGTTGGTCGAGATCATCCCGGGCAAGGGGAGCGGGCAGCTGAAGAAGCGG
>JBEKVF010000196.1:0-5462 GCA_049514295.1 Acidimicrobiales bacterium | reverse complement strand
CCTTGTCATCCTCGAAGTAGAGGAGGTGAGGGAAGCGGTCGATCAGGTCGGGCCTCCCGATCGTCTCGTAGAACAGGTCACGAGCGGCACCGGCCACACCGACGATGGCGATCCACCCGTCGGAGGTGGGGAAGACCCCGTAGATGCCGGGGATCATCGGGTGGCTCCGGTTGCTCGGTCCCGAGGGCTGCCCGGACATGAGGCACTTGGTGTATTCGCCCGCCTGGGCCCAGATCTGGCCCCCGAGCAGCGAGGTCTCGATGAGCTGCCCCCGCCCCGTCCGCTCCCTCGCGTACAACGCGGCCAGGACGCCCGCCAGGAGGTTCTGGCCGGAGATGTGGTCGGCCACGGTGGCCCCGATGGGACTCGGATCGTTGCTCTTCCCGCCCGTCGTGCTGATCAACCCGCCCGCGGCCTGGGCGCTGAGGTCCGCACCCTCTCGTCTCGCATCGGGACCTTCCGTCCCGAAGGAGGACCCCATCGCATAGATGATCCTCGGGTTGCGCTCGGCGGCGTCGGGGTACCCCACACCCCACTCGTCCATCGTGCCGGGCTTGAAGTTGGTGATGACCACATCGGCGTGCTCGACCAGGCGCAAGAAGACCTCGCGACCCTGCGGCACGCGCAGGTCGATCGTCACGCTGCGCTTGCCTCGGTTGTAGGCGGTGAAGAACGCCGATCGCCGGTCCTCCCGGCTGATCGGAAGCCACCGGCTCTGGTCACCAAAGCCGGGCAACTCGACCTTGATGACCTCGGCACCCCACTCGAGCATGGTCAGCGAGGCCTGAGGGCCCTGCACGAGGAGGCCGGCTTCCATCACACGGATGCCGTCGAGAGCTCCCATGTGCCGATCAGATCAGTGCGGGATGGCGGAGGCAACCATCCACTGAATCGAGAGCGCGCCGTGCAACCATGGTCCAATGATCGCGCGGCACGTCCCCATCCATGCTGTTCATGCCCCGGCACGCCGGCATCGAGCCCGGAACGCGGGACGGTTGGCCCTGGCCGGTTCGTTGCTGACGATCGTGATCGGTGCGGTCGGCATCGTCACCCAGGTGGGGAGCGGGGCGGCGACCTCGGGCTGGTACGTGGCCACGACGCCGGGCACCGGTGCGGACGATATTTTGCTTGGTTCGTCCTGCGCAAACGCCACCCAGTGCTGGGCCGTCGGGGTCTCGATCGAGAACATCAACACCAACTCGAATGACGCCCCGATTGTCGAAACCTGGAACGGCACGGCCTGGACGCTCGCTGCGACGCCTCCCGTCCCGACCGACCATGGTGGAGGGTTCTTCGACATTTCCTGCCTGAGCGGATCCGACTGCTGGGCGGTAGGGGCGGCTCTCGGCGTGAACGGACAGGGGAACCCGACGGGGTCACTGATAGAGAACTGGAACGGCTCCTTCTGGTCGATCGTGCCCAATCCGAACCCGACCGGCCCCGGTGTGGTCGGAGCGATCCTGCAGAGCGTCAGCTGTACCTCCTCGTCGAACTGTGTCGCCGTCGGGTATTCGACCGATGACAACGGCGAGAACCTCAACGATGTGATTGAGCAGTGGAACGGCTCAACATGGAACATCGTCCCGGGCGCCGCGACAGGGCAGACCTACGATCAGCTGTCGACGGTCCGGTGTCTCGCCGCGGACGACTGCTGGGCCGTGGGTAACGCCGGTCCTGCGCAGTAGAACCCCAACTTCCTCCCCATCTACCCCGGCGCGATCGGTGACCAGGGGCTGATAGAGCACTGGGACGGTACGTCGTGGACGATCACACCGAGTGCGGCGTATCCGAGTCCTGAGGGCGGCTACCTCTACGGCCTGGCGTGTGCCGATGCCACGGATTGCTGGGCATCGGGTGCGACCACCGACAGCAGCGGGAACGCATCGGGAATCGTCATGCAGCAGTGGAATGGATCCACCTGGACCGACGTCTCGGCGTCCGTTCCCGATTCCTCGACGCCCGGCATCCTGAGCAGCATTTCGTGCCTCAGTGCAGTGCAGTGCTGGGCGGTCGGCTCATTGGGGTCGTTCGGCGGCGGTGGCGGCTCCGGGTTCCGGCCGACGCCCATCATCGAGAACTGGAACGGCTCCTCCTGGTCGATCGACCCCAGCCCGAACGTGACCGCAATCGGCTTGCTGGATACCCTCACCTGCGTGCAAGCAGTGGCGTGCCTGGCGGCCGGCACTGCGGCCACGGAGAACCAGCAGAACTCGAATGACCCGGGCCTCCGCCCCTTCGTCGAGCAGATGGCGTTTCCTCCCGCCTCGAACCAGGGCATCGTGCTGACGGCGCGTGACGGGGGCGTCTTCAACTACGGAACCGCCCAGTTCCACGGCTCCATGGGTGGCCAGCGTCTCAACGCGCCGGTCGTCGGCATCGCGGAGACGCCCGATGGGGGCGGCTACTGGGAGGTGGCCTCTGACGGCGGGGTCTTCAACTTCGGGGATGCGGCCTTCTACGGCTCCATGGGTGGCCAACACCTCAATGCGCCGGTCGTGGGCATCGCGGCCACCCCGGACGGTCACGGCTACTGGCTGGTCGCCTCCGACGGCGGCGTGTTCAGGTTCGGCGATGCCCAGTTCCACGGCTCCATGGGGGGCCAACACCTCAACGCGCCGGTCGTCGGTATCGCTGCATCCGGCGACGGCGGCGGCTACTTCCTCGTCGCGTCCGACGGCGGAGTCTTCAACTTCGGGGATGCCGGGTTCTTCGGGTCGGCCGGCGGTCTTCACCTGAACGCCCCGGTGACCGGCATCGCCGCCACGCCAGACGGCGGGGGCTACTGGCTCGCAGGATCCGATGGGGGCGTCTTCAACTACGGGGACGCCGGCTTCTACGGCTCCGTGCCGGGCCAGGGCATCGTCGGCCAACCGCCGGTCGTCGGGATCAGCCGGACGCCGAGCGGGGCGGGGTACTGGCTGGTGGGTTCGAACGGCGCCGTCTACACCTACGGAGATGCGGCCTTCCTGGGGTCGCCGGACGGCACCAGGCTGAACGCCCCCGTGTCGGGCATCGCCTCACCCTAAAAGAGGCGGTGGGCCGCGTTCGGCCCCTCACACGAAGTCGGAGCCACCGTCCACGTTGACGCAGGCCCCGGTGACGTAGCCGTTCCGCCTGGACACGAGATACGCGGTAAGGGAGGCGACCTCATCGGGCACGCCGGCTCTGCCGAGGTCGGCGGGCTGGTGGAACGTCTTGTCGATCCATGCCATCACGTCGTTCGGATCCGTCGGGTCGAGGTTCTCGGCCGCGAAGACGTCCTTCAGGTTCTCCGTGAAGCTGGCGGTGACGATCGTGCCGGGGCACACGGCATTGACGAGGATCCCGTCGGGAGCCAGTGACTTGGCGAGGTTCTTGGCGATGCTCGTCACCGCCGCCTTCGACGCGGTGTAGGCGACCAGGATGGGGCTCTGGCGTTGGATCGAATGCGCCGAGAAGATCACCATCCGCCCCCATTCGGCGGCCCGCATCAGGGGGACGGCGGCCCGCACGCTCCGGACGGCGGACATCGTGCCGAGTGCAAAGGCGTCGTCCCACCCGCTGTCGTCGAGCTGCTCGAACCGACCCGCGGCCGGGCCGATCGTGTGCACCAGGATGTTGAGGGATCCCCACCGGTTCGCGACCTGGCCGAAGCCCTCATTGATTGAGTCCGGGTCAGTCATGTCGACGCTGATACCCACCGCATCGGGGCTTCCGGCGGAGCGCAGGGCGGCCGCGGTGTCGTCGAGGGTCTCGCGCCCACGCGCCATGACGGCCACTCGGGCCCCCTCACCGGCGAGCACCTCTGCGACCGCCCGTCCCATTCCCTTGCTGCCGCCGGTGACGACGGCAGTGGCGTCAGCGATCCCGAGTTCCATGCACCTCAACCTCCCCCTGCCGCGGTGATCGCGTGATCACGCAACGGCATCGTACGATTCCAGATAGGGAGCGAACCGCTCGCGCACCTGGTCAGCCCGGAGCCCGAACTCTGCAAGATCGTAGGAGTGCTGCCCGTGCGAGCCGGGCTCGTGGCCGTTCGCCCAGCCGATCACAGCCTCACGCGATGGGTCGGAGAATTCGATTCCGATCCGCCCGTAGGCGGCTTCGAGCGCGCCGACCGGGTCCACCTGCAGGTCGGCGAACGAGATGTCCGCGAATCGATCGTCACCGACGCGGTCCCGGAAATCCATGGCCCGGGACACGGCCTCCCACCAGCGCTCGAGTTGCTCCGCCCCGAGCTCCTCGGCGTCCTCCCGCTCGCTGCTCCAGCTCCGGATGTAGTGGATGAGGCTGCACACCGAGCCCAGCACCTTGGCCGGGTCGCGGTGGCTCCAGAGGAACTTGGCGTCGGGATAGGCCTCCAGGAGCGCGTCCAGGGCGAACATGTGCACCGGGGTCTTGAGGTGCCACAAGCGCGGCGGGCAGTGCCATTGCAGCAGACGGAGCGCGCGCCGGTGATAGCGGTACGTGCCGCGCATGTCGCTGTCCACGACCCATGCCATGTAGGAGGGCACACGGCTCATGCCGTCGAAGTGGACCGTCCGGAAGCTCATTCCGAGCAGGTCCTGACACTCGGTCGGAGTCGTCGCCTCCTCGTGGTGCAGGGTCCGCATGAGGGGGAACATCTGGTACATCATCGCCAACCCCTCCTCCGTCTGTGCGATGCGAGGGTCGGTATGTTGGGTCGCTGACTCCGGCGGCGGGCAAGGTGACGAGGACTCCCACAACCGGAGCGAGCGGAACTGGGGATCGGCGGCCACGAGCTGGCTCAGGGCGGTGGTACCCGTGCGCGGCAGCCCGATCACGAAGACGGGTCCTTCCACCTCCTCGTCGTCGATCGACGGGTAGCTTCGGTAGGCGTCCTCTATCTGCAGCCGGGACGACAGCAGCGAGACCAGCCGGACCCGCTGCATGGTCTCCCCGGTCTCGGTCAGGTCCGCCTCCTCGTTCATGGACCTCACCAGGCGCTCGAGGCCCTCCCGGTGTGACCCGTCGCCGAAGTCCTCCAGGCCCGTCCGCTCTCGCGCCTCGGCCTCCATCGCCCCTGGGTCGAGCGTCATCGGGAGAACCGTTTGCTGACGGCCAGCCGCCGGGCCGCGATGGTGTTCCTCCGCTCCTCAGCGGTGACCCGGCGGGTTCCCGTCGGCAGCGACGTCGCGACGTCGGCGAACGGGATCACCCGGGCGGTCGGGACGGGTGCCGTCTCGGTGCGGACGCAGCGCAGGATCACCGGACCTGCGCTGTGCCCGGCAGTGTCGAGCCAGTTCGGGATCCCCGGATCCTCGTGGGCGATGACGGCGCGCACCATCCCGTCGTCGTCCACCACGGCCTGGTGCCCGTTGAGGCTGCTCTGGTGCCGGGCGTAGTCGATGGTCTCCCACCAGGCGTTCCCGAGAGAGAAGCTCCAGTAGAGGCCTTCGGGTGGCGTTACCTCGAGCAACACTGCCTCGTCCGGTCCCAGCTCCCAGGAACCGATGACGGGC
>JBEKVF010000195.1:0-5463 GCA_049514295.1 Acidimicrobiales bacterium | reverse complement strand
GAGCGACGCCGCCGGGCAGGTCCTCGGCACGACGCTGCACGGGCTGTTCGAGGAGGACGCGTTCCGGGCCTGGTTCCTGGGCCACGTGGCAACGCGGCGCGGCGCCACTTGGCGATCGTCGGGGGTCTCCTACGCCGCCGCGCGCGAGCGCCAGATCGACCGGATCGCCGACGCCTGCGAGGCGCATCTCGACCTCGACCGGCTGTGGCAGCTGGTGGAGGTCGGGTCCTCCGGCTGAGGAATCAGCCCTCGAGCTCGGCGCGCATGTAATGGACCGCCTTCTCCTGCATGTCGCGGGCCTGATGCTCAATGAAGCGCTCCACGATCGGCCCGGCGCCGAAGATCTTGACCCGGGCGTCGAGCGAGAACGTCTCCACCGTGCTGCCGCTCTGGTTGGTGAGGGCGATGGCGCCCCCAATGTGCGTCTTGTCGGCCATGGTGCCCGGCGTCATGGTGAACGACGTCGTCGACGTCGTCGGGTCGAACGTGCTGACCTCGGTGGTGGTGACCTCCTCGCCGAAGATCTTGCGGACCGGGCCCGGCATATTGGGCCGCTGGCCGTAGCGGAGGGTGCGCACCAGGCCGCTCGACAGGTCGCCCTCCTGCGACACCACCTCGGCCGAGGTCGAGCCCAGGGCCTCGCGGTGGAGGCGGACTACGAACTCGGGGTCGAAGTAGAGGGCCCAGAACGCCTCGGGCGTGCAGTCCCAACCGTAGACGAGCGAGAGCTTCATGGCGCGAGGTCGAAGAGCATGTGGTGCCCGAGGTCGCCGACGAGGTCGATCGTGATGTGCATGGTCGCCACGCGCCACGCTGAGTCCACTTGTTCGTAGGTGTGCCGGTAGCGGCCGGCGATGACCGGCTGGAGGGCGAGCGCGCCGGGCACGGCCTGCAGCACCGTGAAGTAGGACCGGCTCCGTGCGGTCGCGCCGTCGTCGTCGACGTCGACCATCACGTTCGTCATGACGTGCTTGGTGCGCGGAGTCCCGTCCTCGTAGCGCCGGGTGCTCCGCGTGTACAGGGCCTCGATGGCGTCTCGACCCGTGACGGCGTCGTCGAACCCCTCGAACGTCAGCGTGGCGTGGGCGAACAGCTCGCCCACCCCGGCGAAGTCACCGTCGTCGATCCGCTCGGCGTAGGTGTAGATGAGCTTCGTGATGGCTTCGGCCGCCGTTTCGGGCACAAGCGAGATTGTGGCACCGATCACTGCCCGAGGAGGCGCCCCATCGCGCCGGCCACCCGGCTCGGGCGCCCGCGGCGGGTCTCGCTGCGGTCCGCCAGCCTCATGGCCCACAGGCCGGCGTTGACCCCGAGCCAGCGCAGGGGCTCGGGCTCCCACTGCGGCGACCGGTGACCCACCCAGGGCAGGCCGGTGAGAGCGGTGTCGGCGCCCGTGATGAGGTCGGCCAGCGTGCGCCCGGCCAGATTGGTGGTGGACACCCCGTCGCCCACGTACCCCCCCGCCCAGGCCATGCCGGAGCCCCGGTCGAGGCCGACCGAGGAGTGCCAGTCGCGCGGGATGCCGAGCGGGCCGCCCCAGGCGTGCGTGAAGCGCGCCGCGTTCAGCTCCGGGAAGAGCTCGGTCAGTGTCTGGCGCAGCAGCTCGTGCACGGCCGGCTCGGCGTCGTAGCCTTCGCGCACCGACGACCCGAAGTGGTAGGGCGCCCCGCGGCCGCCGAAGGCGATGCGACCGTCGGCGGTCCGCTGCCCGTAAATGATCATGTGGCGGTGGTCCGCGAACGTGGCGCGCTCCTCGAGGCCGGCCGAGGACCAGAAGCTGTCCCCCAGGGGCTCGGTCGCCACCATGAGCGAGTACACCGGGACGATGTCGCGGTGGAGCCCCGGCAGGGTCGGCGTCCAGGCCTCCGTCGCCCGCACCACGATCTCGGCTTGGACGGTGCCGCCGCGGGTGACGACCGACGGGGGAGACCCCGCCGAGCGGGGCCGGATGTCGAGGACCTCGGTGTGCTCGAAGACCCGCACCCCGCGCCGCTCGACCGCGTCCGCCAGCCCCCGCGCCAGGAGTGCCGGTTGCAGCGCGGCGCAGTGCGGCGTGAAGGTCGCACCGAGGACCGCGTCGGCACCGATCAGCGCGAGCGTCTCGTCGGGCCCGAGCCAGCGCACGTCGTCTTCGCCGAAGCCGAGCGCGCGCGCCTCGTCCACCTCGGCCAGCGCCCGCACCCGCTGGGCCTCGCTGCGCACGAGGTCCACCGACCCGCCCTTGGCGAAGTGGCAGTCGATGCCCTCGCTCGCCGCCGCCGCCCCGACGACGTCGACCGTCTCCTGCATCGCCCGGCGCATCGCGTGCATGGCCTCACGGCCGTGCTGGCGGGCCAGCGCGGCGTCGGAGGTGGCGAACAGCGCCGAGCACCAGCCGCCGTTGCGCCCCGACGCCCCGAAGCCCGCCACCTCGCGCTCCACGACGGCGATGCGCAGTGTCGGGTCGGCCAGCGCCAGCGCATGGGCCGTCCAGAGGCCGGTGAACCCGGCACCGACGATGCACACGTCGACCTGGAGGTCCTGGGTGAGGGCGGGGCGCGGCGGCAGCGGGACCGGGACGGCCTCCCACCACAGCGAGAGCCGTTGGTACCCCGAGGCGGCCCCCGGCGCTACATCCTGCGCCACGCCTCGGTGAGGACGTCGCGCAGCGTGGACGCAATGAAGTCGATCTCCTCCTGGCCGCAGATGAGCGGCGGCGAGAGCTGTATGACCGGATCCCCCCGGTCGTCGGCCCGGCAGATCAGCCCCGCCTCGAAGAGCGCACCCGAGAGGAAGCCGCGCAGGAGGCGCTCGGACTCCTCGTCGTCGAAGGAGGCGCGCGTCTCCTTGTCCTTGACGAGCTCAATGCCGTAGAAGAACCCGGCGCCGCGCACGTTGCCGACGATGGGGAGGTCGTAGAGGCCCTCGAGCGCGGTGCGGAACGTCTGCTCGGTCGCCTGCACGTGCTGCAGGATCTGCTCGCCCTCGAAGACGTCGAGGTTGGCCAGGGCCACCGCGCAGCTCACGGGGTGGCCGGCAAAGGTGAACCCGTGCAGGAACGAGGCCCCTGCCTCGAGGAAGGGCTCCATGAGGCGGTCCGAGGCGATCATGGCGCCCAGCGGGGCGTAGCCCGAGGTGAGGCCCTTGGCCACCGTGATGATGTCCGGCTGGTACCCGTAGCGCAGGGCCCCGAACCAGTGGCCGAGGCGCCCGAAGGCGCAGATCACCTCGTCGGAGACCAGCAGCACCCCGTGGCGGTCGCAGATTTCGCGGACGCGCTCGAAGTACCCCGGGGGCGGCGGGAAGCATCCGCCCGCGTTCTGCATGGGCTCGAGAAACACCGCGCAGACCGACTCGGGGCCCTCCTGCAGGATGGCCCGCTCTATCTCGTCCGCCGCCCAGCGGCCGAACGCGACCTCGTCGTCAGCGAACACGTCGGCGCGGTAGAAGTTCGTGTTCGGCACCTTGATGGCCCCCGGCACGAGCGGCTCGAACGGGATGCGCAGGTCCGGGATGCCCGTGATGGAGAGCGCGCCCATGGACGTGCCGTGGTAGGCGATGTAGCGGCTGATGACCTTGGTCTTCTGCGGTTGCCCCATCAGGCGGAAGTACTGGCGCGCCAGCTTCCAGGCCGATTCCACCGCCTCGGATCCCCCGGTCGTGAAGAAGACGCGGTTGAGGTCGCCGGGCGCGTAGTTCGCCACCCGCTCGGCCAGCTCAATGGCGCGCGGGTGCGCGTACGTCCACAGTGGGAAGTAGGCCAGCGTCCCGGCCTGCTTGGCGCCCGCCTCGGCGAGCTCGGTGCGACCGTGGCCGATCTGCGACGTGAAGAGCCCCGCCAGGCCGTCGAGGTAGCGCTTCCCGCGCTGGTCCCAGACGTAGGCGCCCTCCCCGCGGACGATCACGGGCACCTCGCTGTTCTCGTAGGCGCCCATCCGGCTGAAGTGCATCCACAGGTGTCGCCGCGCCTGCTCGCTGAGGCGGGAGTTCTCCGGACTGGTGGTGCTCATCGTTCCTCCACTATCGGTGCGGGGCCGCTCATCGCGTGCCCCACGTGTAGGTCTGCTTGGCCAGCTTCAGGTACAAGAAGGTCTCGGTGGCGCGCACGCCGGGGATGGAGCGCACCGAGTCGTTGAGGACGTGCAGCAGCCGCTCGTCGTCCTCGCACACGATCTCCGCCAGGATGTCGAACGAGCCGGCGCACATCACCACGTAGTCGACCTCGACCATGGCCGAGAGCTTCTCGGCCACCCGCCGCACGTCGCCCTCGACCGAGATCCCGATCATCGCCTGGCGGGTGAAGCCCAGTTGCAGAGGGTCGGTGACCGCCACGATCTGCATGATCCCCGACTCGCGCAGGCGCTGGACGCGGCGGCGCACGGCCGCCTCGGACAGCCCGACCGCCTCCGCGATGGCGCCGTACGGCTGCCGGCCGTCGCGCTGGAGCGCCTCGATGATGGCCCGGTTGGGAGCGTCGAGGAGGGTGGAGGAGGCCTGCGCCGGGTCGTGCTGCGCGCCCGCCTCCGTTGGCCCGTCGGTGTCGGGCATCTCGCACCTCGTTTCCCTCTCGACCACCGGGCACGGAACCCCTGGTGTGCAGAATTGTGTCACCTTTACTCCTTCAGTCAAGCAGAATTAGTCGTATCGGGGTCCCGATATGGCGATAACGCTTGTTGGCGGCGGTTCGATCTGTGATCCTGTAGCAACGGGCCACGGGAAGGGAGCGGTATGCGGAAGTTGCAGAATTTCGTCGGGGGCGCCTACTGCGACGCCGAGGACGGGCCCACCGCGCCCCTGATCGACCCCAGCACGGGCGAGCCGTTCGCCGAGGCGCCCGTCTCAGGTCCGGCCGACGTCGACCGGGCGCTGCAGGTGGCGGCCGAGGCCTTCACGTCCTGGCGGCGCACCACGCCGTCGGAGCGCAGCCTGGCCCTCATCCGCATCGCCGACGCTCTCGAGGCCAGGGCCGAGGACCTGGTCCGGGCCGAGTCCGAGAACACGGGAAAGCCCTTCCAGCTGACCATGGACGAGGAGATCCCCCCGATGGTCGACCAGATCCGCTTCTTCGCCGGCGCGGCGCGGCACCTCGAGGGCCTGGCCGCCGCGGAGTACATGGCGGGGCACACGTCCTTCATCCGCCGCGAGCCGCTCGGCGTGTGCGGTGCCGTGACGCCGTGGAACTACCCGATGATGATGGCGGTGTGGAAGTTCGCCCCCGCGCTGGCGGCGGGGAACACCATGGTGCTCAAGCCGTCGGACACGACGCCGGTGACGGCGCTGCTCATGGCCGAGATCATGGCCGAGCACCTGCCGCCGGGCGTCTTCAACGTGGTGTGCGGTGACCGCGACACCGGCCGCGCCCTCGTGGTGCACGACACGCCCGCCATGGTGTCGGTGACGGGGTCCGTGCGGGCCGGTATGGAGGTGGCCGCGGCGGCGGCACCCACCCTCAAGCGCATCCACCTGGAGCTGGGCGGGAAGGCG
>JBEKVF010000194.1:0-5490 GCA_049514295.1 Acidimicrobiales bacterium | reverse complement strand
GTGGCATGGAACGACTTCATCCTCGACGAATGGAGCGCGGCCGCACCGGACCGGTTTATCCCCATGGTCATGGTCCCGTTCTGGGATGTGGCGGCGTCGGTAGTCGAGGTCGAGCGCACCGCGGCCAAGGGAGCCAAGGCGATCACCTTCATCGAGGCACCGCACCGGCTGGGCCTCCCGTCGTACCACAGCGACCACTGGGATCCGTTCCTCGCTGCTGCCCAGGCGGCCGACATGCCGCTGTGCCTTCACTTCGGCACCGGCGGTGCACCCGTCACCGCGCCCGACGCCAACTTTGCCGTCGCGATAGCGCTCTTCGGGATGAACTCGCAGTTCACCACCGTCGACATGCTGCTGTCGCCCGTCTTCCACAACTTCCCGCGCCTGCGCGTGGCGCTGTCGGAGGGGGGTATCGGGTGGATGCCGTACGTGCTCGAGCGGATCGACTACACGTGGGAGCGGCACCGCTGGTACACGGGCGTCAATCCCGACGTGCGACCCTCCGACCTGTTCCGCGACCACATCTTCGGCTGCTTCATCGCCGACAACGCCGGGATTGAGGAGCGAGACCTCATCGGCGTCGACAACATCATGTTCGAGGGCGACTACCCCCACAGCGACAGCAATTTCCCCGTTTCCCGTAAGAAGCTGGCCGACGTCCTCTTCGATGTCCCCGACGACGACGCCCGCAAGATCGCGGAGGACAATGCCCGGCGCGTCTTCAACTTCCCCCGCTCGTAGCCCGGCAGATGGCACCCACTCGCCCCTGCCCAGGGTCACCGTCCCCGAGTCGGGACAGCACGCGGAGGAAATCTTGCGCCAGGTAGGGCACGATTGGGTCGCCATCACCGAGCTCCGCTGGTCGGGTGCACTCGGTCGGGTGGGGCAGGGGAAGCACATGGAGCCAACGACGGAGACGACGAAATGACCTGGAATTACGAGCTGTTCATTGACGGTGCGTGGACGTCCGAAGGGGCGGAGGGATCGATCGACGTCATCGACCCCGCGACCGAGGAGGTCATCGGCTCCGTCCCGGAGGCAACGACGAAGACCGCCGTGCGCGCCATCGAGGCGGCCCGTCGGGCCTTCGACGAGGGCCCGTGGCCCTACATGAAGCCCTCGGAGCGAGCCGCCAGCTTGACGGCGATGGCCGAGATCCTCGAATCGCGGGCCGGGGACCTGCGGGAGCTGATCATCGCGGAGACCGGCTCCACGGGCTTCCTCACCGACGCCGTGCAGGGAGCGGGGTCGATCGGGATGCTGCGCTCGAACGCCGCCATCGCCGAGCACTCCTTCCCCTGGGTCGAGAACGGTCTGCCGACCGGCGCCCCCACCGGAATGAGCGGCGGCGCCCTCGTCCGTGAGCCGATCGGCGTGGTGGCCGCCATCACCCCGTTCAACTTCCCCTTCATGCTCAACGTGGTGAAGGTCGCGCCGGCGCTCGCGGCCGGCTGCACGGTGGTCCTCAAGCCACACCCCTGGACGCCGCTCGACGCCATGATGATCGCCGAGGTCGCCGCCGAGGCCGGGATCCCGCCCGGCGTGCTCAACGTCATCACGGGCCACGGTGAGGTGGGCGATGAGTTGACATCGAATCCCATGGTCGACATGGTCACCTTCACCGGCTCCACGGCGACCGGGCGCCGGATCATGGCATCGGCATCGGCGACGGTGAAGCGGGTCCAGCTGGAGCTCGGCGGGAAGAGCGCGACAGTTGTGCTGGGCGACGTGGGAGAGGAGTACGCCCGCACCATCGGGTTCGGGCAGGTGCTGATGCACTGCGGACAGGGATGCGTGCTGCACACGCGGGTGCTGCTTCCCGAGCAGCTCCTCGACGCGTACAAGGAGGGGCTGGACGCGATGCGGCCGCTCATCACGATCGGCGACCCCCGCAACGAGAGCACCGTCCTTGGACCCCTCATCCGTGAGCAGCAACGCCAGCGCGTCGAGGGCTACGTGGCATCGGGGCTCGAGCAGGGTGCCGAGCTCCTCTGCGGGGGCAAGCGACCGGAAGGGTTCGACAAGGGCTTTTACTACGAGCCCACGGTCTTCGTCAGCAGCAACGACCTGAGGATCGCCCAGGAGGAGATCTTCGGCCCGGTGCTCACCGTCGTGCCCTACTCCGGGGATGACGAGGACGCGGTCCGGCTGGCGAACGACACCATCTACGGCCTCGGTGGCGGCGTGGTCTCGACGTCGGACTCCCGGGCCTTCAACGTGGCCCGTCGGATCCGTGCCGGCCTCGTGACGACCCAGAGGGTCGGAACGGAGGCGCTGCCCGACGTCGGTCCCGGTGGCGGCCAGGGGCCCGGGTGGGGGGCCCACCCGAAGGGCATCGGTCAGAGCGGTGCGTTCGGTGGCTACAAGCAGTCGGGGCTGGGGCGCGAATGGGGGCACCACGGGATCGAGGACTTCACCGAGATCAAGAATCTGGTCTGGGGCTGACGGGAAACCTGGTGGGAGCACTCGAGGGAAAGGTCGCGGTCGTCACGGGTGCCTCGAGCGGCTCGGGTCTCGGCGTCGCCCAGCGCTTCGGAGAGGAAGGCGCCACCGTGGTGATGCTGGCCCGGGGTGGGGAGCGGCTCGAGAAGATGGCGCCGACGGTCAGTGCGAGTGCGGTCCCCATCGCGACCGACGTGGGTGATCCGCACAGTGTCGCCAAGACCTTTGCCGAGATCGGCGACCGCTTCGGCCGGGTCGACATCCTCGTGAACAACGCGGCCGTCTACCGGCCCTGCAGCGTCGAGCTCCTGAGCGACCTCGACATCCAGCAGCAGATCGCCACCAACTTCGCCGGTCCCGTGCACACCTGCCGGGCGGCCATCCCCCTGCTGCGCGCCGCCGGCGGGGGCGACATCGTGAACACTTCCAGCGAGTCGACGCTGCACCCCTTCCCCATGCTCTCCATGTACGTCGCCACCAAGGCCGCTCTCGAGGCCTTCGCGCTCGTCCTGGCCCAGGAGGTCCGTGACGACGACATCAGGGTCACGACGGTCATCCAGGGCGGGACCAACGGCGCAGGTGGCGGGTCGACCGACTGGGAGTGGGACCCGGAGCACGGCGCGGCGGCGATCGACCTGTGGACCCGGACGGGCCTGATGGCGCAGGCCTACGGCCGGAACGGCGGACAGGAGGTGGCGGCCGTCGGTGACGTCCACGTCTTCATCGTCACCCGGCCCCGGACCCAGAAGATGGACACGGTCTACTGCCGCAGTTTCTGATCATCGACTCATTGGCAAACGATTGATGCACGAGGAGGACACATGGCTGGACGCGTAGAGGGCAAGGTCGCCTTTATCACCGGGGCGGCGCGGGGGCAGGGCCGGGCCCATGCCATCCGCATGGCGCAGGAGGGAGCGGACATCATCGCCGTCGACATCTGTCGCCAGATCGAATCGAACAACTATCCCCTCTCGACACCCGAGGACCTCGCCGAGACCGAGCGGGCGGTCAAGGAGCTGGGCCGTCGTATCGTGGCTCGCCAGGCCGACGTGCGCGAGCGGTCGGAGCTGCGTGACGCGCTCGAGGCCGGCATCACCGACCTCGGACGGCTGGACATCGTCGTCGCCAACGCCGGCATCCTCCCCATGGCCCTGGGCGATCCGGAGGCATCCGACTTCGTCGACGCCACGGATGTCGATCTCCTCGGCGTGATGAACACCGTCGCGGTCGCCCTCCCGCATATCGCCGACGGGGGTTCCATCATCGTCACCGGGTCCACCGCCGGCCTCATGCCGGGCGCCGTCGACAACCCGATCATGGGACCCGGCGGTGAGGGGTATGCGTGGTCGAAGCGGACGCTGGTGGGGTACACCGAGCAGATGGCCCGGCACCTCGCCTCCCGGTTCATCCGCGTGAACACGATCCACCCCACCAACTGCAACACCCATCTGCTCCACAACGAAGGGCTCTACAAGATCTTCCGTCCCGACCTCGAGAACCCCACCCGTGAGGACGCCGAGCCGGCCTTCAACTTCTTCCAGGCCATGCCGATCCCCTACGTGGAGCCGGAGGACATCGCCAACCTGGCGCTCTTCCTGGCCAGCGACGAGTCCCGCTACATCACGGGGGTGCAGATCCGCGTCGACGCCGGTTCGCTGCTGAAGTTCCCCAACGGCCCGGCCAGCTGATCAGCAGGTCCTCGCAGAAAGGCGGATGGTCATGACCGCCACTTCTTCGGAACGTGAGCTCTACTACGACCCGTACGACTTCGACATCGATGCCGACCCGTATCCGGTGTGGGCGCGACTGCGGGACGAGACGCCGCTCTACTACAACGGCAAGCACGACTTCTACGCGCTCAGCCGGTTCGACGACGTCAGAAGCTGCAGCACGGACTGGAGCACGTACATCTCTGGCAAGGGGTCGGTCCTCGAGCTCATCAAGAGCGGCATGGAGATCCCGCCGGGGGTCATCCTGTTCGAGGACCCGCCCGCGCACGACCTGCACCGGAGTCTCCTGAGCCGGGTGTTCACGCCGAAGCGGATGGCCGAGATCGAGCCGCAGGCGCGGATTTTCTGCTCCCGGGCGCTCGACCCACTGGTAGACGAGGGGAGGTTCGACTTCATCAGCGACCTGGCCGCGGAGATGCCGATGCGGGTCATCGGCATGCTGCTCGGGATCCCCGAGGACGACCAGGAGGAGATCCGCGATCGGATCGACGAGGGCATGCGGCTTGACGAGGGGGAGGCCCCGGGCGCGCACGATGGTCTCGGCGTGCTCGACGGCGGCGGGTTCGGCGAGTACATCGACTGGCGGGCGGAACACCCGTCCGACGACCTCATGACGGAGTTGCTCAACGCCGAATTCGAAGACGTCACCGGGACCGTCCGGGGTCTCACCCGCGACGAGATCTTGAATTACGTGGGGCTCCTGGCCGCCGCCGGCAACGAGACGACGACGCGTCTCATCGGTTGGGCCGGCAAGGTGCTGGCCGAGCACCCCGACCAGCGCAGCGAGCTGGCGGACGATCCGAGGCTCGTGCCCGGTGCCATCGAGGAGCTGCTGCGCTACGAGTCGCCGTCACCGGTCCAGGCCCGTTACGTGACGCGTGACGTGGAGCACCACGGGCAGAAGGTGCCCGAAGGCAGCGTGTTGCTGTTGATGACCGGCGCCGCCAACCGGGACGAGCGGAAGTTTGACGACCCGGACCGCTTCGACGTCCACCGCGCGCAGCAACAGCACCTGGCCTTCGGCTACGGCATCCACTTCTGCCTGGGGAGCCACCTCGCCCGGCTGGAGGGTCGGATCGCACTGGAAGAGGTCCTCAAGCGCTTCCCGGCCTGGGAGGTCGACTGGGACAACGCGGTGCGGGCGCACACGTCGACCGTGCGCGGGTGGGAGTCGTTGCCGGTCAGCGTGCGCTAATCGGCGACCCCACCGGGGCGCGACCCGCTTCAGGTCTGACTAGTCGTTGCGCCGACGCCGACCCGACGACGGCGCGGGCACGCCGCTGTCGCGGGCACGTTCCAGGCCCTCGAGGATGAGGTC
>JBEKVF010000193.1:0-5500 GCA_049514295.1 Acidimicrobiales bacterium | reverse complement strand
GTCGGGCAGGACCACCCAGCTCGTGCACGCCTCTGCCGGCCGCACCTCCGTCCGGGTGACCCACGACATCTTGGCGGGGTCGATCACGGCGCGCACCGCGGGCGACAGCGAGCCCGTGAACGCGAAGCGCACCTCAATGAGGACCCGCTCGCCCAGGTCGTCGTGGCGCACGACCTCCACCATCGCGATGTCGTCCCGGCCCGGGCGCCCCACGTAGAACGCAGGTGTCCCGTAGGCGGCGACTGCCCACGCCGGCGGCACGGCGACCGTCTGGCGGATCGCGATCTTCACGGGGTCGTCGGGCGCGTCGGGGGCAACCCCAGCTTGCGGTGGTCCCAGCTGACCGTCCGCTCCACGTTGAGCTTCACCGCCACCCTCTTGTGCAGCATCGTCTCGAGGAACGGCTTGAGGTCGTCGGAGTAGGCGCCGTAGTAGCGCTCGAACACGCTGACCCCGAGCGTCCAGAGCTTGTCGGGGTCGTCGACGATCTCCGCCCGCCCGACCAGCTCCACGCCGCGCAGCTCCTCGTAGTAGTCCCCGGCCTCGAAGAGGAGCGTGAGCCGGGGGTCACGGCGCAGGTTCTGCACCTTCTGCGACTTGGCCTTGGTCTCCACCGTCACGCACCCGTCCAGGAAGCCGTACCACATCGCCACCGCGTGGATCGACCCGTCCGGGGACATGGAGCACATCGTCATGGCGCGCCGCTCGGCGAGGAAGGCCTCCACCTCGTCGGGGGTCATCTCTATGGCCTTGCGCTGGTTCACGCCGTGGCCCATGGCCTCGGTCATCGGGCACCTCCCACTCGTGTGTCAGGGGAGGTTAACGCCCTGGGCGGGAACGCAATGTTGAAGAGTTCATCTGCAGAACACTTGTTGGTTGCACCCGTTTCACGGCACGTTCACCTCGGATTTGTAGCGTGAGGCCCGATGGCGACCGTTGATCAGCGTATCGATCACACCGGCCGGGTGCCTCGTTCCGCACCCGCTGCCGGGTGCCGTCGCGGCCAGGACACCATGGCCCAGGTCATCACGATGAGTCCGGCGCGCTCACACCGCACCGGACTCATCGGATCCTTGATCACCATCGCGCGGGGAGTCGCCTCCCCGCGTGCCCAGGCGACGTCGGTGCGATCCACCCCCCATCCGCCGCCGTCGCCTGACGCTCGCTTCCTGACACCGCCCCGGGGCCCCCACGACGCTGCCTGAGGCGGAGCACGACGTGGCGATCGCGAACGCACCCGCAACGACGGGCCGGTCCCCGGTCATCGGACCGCCGCGGGACAACCGTCCCCTCGTCCTCGTCGTCGACGACGAGGAGTCCTACCGTCAGGCCCTGGCGTCGGGCCTGACGCGGGAGGGATTCACGGTCGAGAGCGCGGAGGACGGGCACGAGGCCCTGCGGCTCTTCCACCGGGTGCATCCCGATCTGGTCCTCCTCGACGTCATGCTGCCCGACCAGTCGGGAATCGAGATCTGCCAGCAGATGCGGAGCCTCAAGCCCGTCCCGATCATCATGGTCACGGCACGCGACTCCGAGGTCGACATCGTGCTCGGCCTGGAGCTGGGCGCCAGCGACTACGTGGCCAAGCCGTTCCGGCTGCGCGAGCTGGTGGCCCGCATGCGCGCCGTGCTGCGCCGCGGTGTGGCCGTCGCCGAGCACCACGAGGAGGTCCTCACCGTGGGTCCCGTGCGGCTCGATGCCGGCCGCCGCGAGGTGACGGTGAGCGAGGCCCAGGTCGACCTGTCACGCAAGGAGTTCGACCTCCTGGCCCTGCTGATGTCGCACAGCGGCCAGGTCGTGACCCGTGACTTGTGCATCGACCGGCTGTGGTGGGACCAGGAGCTGACCGACACCCGCACCCTCGACACCCACATCAAGCGCCTGCGCCGGAAGATCGAGCCGGACCCGGCCAACCCGCGCCACCTGGTCACGGTGCGGGGCGTGGGCTTCCGCTTCGAGCCCTAGCCCGGCACGGCGGAGCCACTTCGCTCTACATTGAGCGGATGCACACAGGCGACGTCGTCCCCGATTTCGAGCTCCCGGACCAGACGGGCACTCCCCGCACCCTCAGCGGGTTCTTGGCGGAGGGGCCCGTCGTCCTCTTCTTCTACCCCGCGGCCATGACGTACGGCTGCACGAAGGAGAGCTGCCACTTCCGGGACATGGAGGCCGAGTTCGCCGCCGTCGGGGCGCAACGCGTGGGCATCAGCGCCGACACGGTCGACAAGCAGAAGCAGTTCGACGAGAAGGAGTCCCTGGGCTTCCCGCTGCTGTCGGACCCCGACTTCGCGGTGGCCGCGCAGCTCGGCGCGAAGCGCGGCGGCCCCAAGTGGGTGCCGAACAAGCGGATCACCTTCGTCATCGACACCGACCGCACGCTCCTCGACGTGATCCACACCGAGGTGTCGATGGGCGCCCACGCCGACAAGGCGCTTGCCGTCCTGAAGGCGCGCCGCGCTGCCTGAGCGCGCGGTCGTCATCACGGGCGCCGCATCGGGGATCGGCGCGGCCACCGCGGCCCGGCTGCGCGCCGCGGCGTGGCACGTCGTCGGCGTCGATAAGGCCGAGGCCGACGTGGTCGCCGACCTGGCCACGCCTGAGGGGCGCGCCCGTGCCGTCGCCGAGGCGACGGAGCGCTGCAGCGGGAACCTGTCCGGCATCGTGACCTGCGCCGGGCTGGCGGGCGAGCCGAGCCGAGCCGGCTCACTGCTCGCCGCCGTGAACTACTTCGGCACGGTGGACGTCCTCGACGGGCTGCGCCCGCACCTGTCCGCCGGTGGCGCCGCAGTGGCGATCAGCTCGAACTCGACCACCGTACAGCCGGCCGTTCCCGCCGACCTGGTGGAGGCCTGCCTGGCCCACGACGAGGAGCTGAGCGCCCGGATCGCCGACGCCAGGGGCTCCATGGTGGCCTACCCGGCGACCAAGCTGGCGGTGGCCCACTGGGTGAGGCGCCAGGCGACGGGACCCGAGTGGGCCGGGGCCGGGCTCCGGCTCAACGCGATCGCGCCGGGCATGATCGACACCCCGATGGTCGCCCGCATGCGGTCCGACCCCGAGACGGGCCCGCTCCTCGACATGCTCCCCATCCCCGTCGGGCGCCCCGGCCGGCCCGAGGAGATCGCCGCACTGGTGGAGTTCCTGCTCGGCCCCGACGGCGCGTTCTTCTGCGGCTCCGTCGTCTTCTGCGACGGAGGGAGCGACGCGCTCCTGCGCACGAGGGACTGGCCCGCCGCCTGGGACATCTCCGTGCGCGACCTGGGCCAGCAGCTGTCCTGACCGCCGTCGGGCCGCACTCGGCGCGCCGCGACCGACCGTAGGCTGCGTGCATGCCGGGCCGGATCCTGGTGGACACCACCCCGCTGCGGGAGAGCCGCGACTTCCGGCTCCTGTTCACGGGGCAGCTCATCTCCATCATGGGGACGCAGTTGACCGTCGTGGCCATCCCCTACCAGGTGTACTCCATGACCCACTCCACGCTGCAGGTGGGTGCGATCAGCCTGGCCCAGCTCATCCCGTTCCTCGCCGGAGCCCTCTCCGCCGGGCCGATCGGCGACGCGGTCGACAAACGCCGCATCATGGTGTGGACGGCCGCCGCCATGACGCTCACCAGCGGCGCCATGGCCGTCAACGCCGCCGTGGCCCACCCGTCCCTGGCCGTGCTCTACGTCGTGAGCTCGCTCGCCGCCGGGCTGATGGGATTCTCCAACACCGCGCGCATGGCCTCGGTCGCCGGCATGGTCGAGCGCCGGCACTTCGCGGCCGCGGCGGCCATGATGCAGGTCGTCTTCCAGGTGGGGGTGATCGTCGGCCCCGCGCTCTCGGGCTTCCTACTCGGCATCGGGCTCCCGCTCGTCTACGGGCTCGACGCGGCCTCCTTCGTGGTGGCCACCGTCGCCTCGGCCATGCTGCGACCGATCCCCCCGGCCGAGGGTGCCGGTGGCATGTCGCCCTGGCAGTCGACCAAGGAGGGCCTGCGCTACCTGCGCTCGCGCCAGGCACTCCAGGGTGTCTACCTCATCGACATCAACGCCATGGTGTTCGGCATGCCCCGGGCCCTCTTCCCCGCCATGGCGGGCTCCGTGTTCGGCGGCGGCACCATCACCCTCGGGTTCCTCTACGCCGCGCCCGGAGTCGGGGCTCTGGTCGGTGCGCTGACCACGGGGTGGGTCGCCAACCTGCGCCGCCAGGGGTGGGCGGTGATCATCGCCGTCTGCGTGTGGGGCGCCGCCATCGCCGTGTTCGGCCTGGTCGACACGCTCTGGGTCGGACTCGTTTCCCTCGCCGTGGCGGGGTGGGCCGACGTGATCTCCGCCGTCCTGCGCAACACCATGCTGCAGACCTCCATCCCCGAGCGCTTCCGCAGCCGCATGTCCTCCATCCAGATGGCCGTCGTGCAGGGCGGGCCCCGCGTCGGCGACATGGAGTCGGGGGCGGTGGCCACGCTCACCAGCGTGGAGTTCTCGGTGATCTCCGGCGGCCTCGCCTGCATCGTGGGCGCCGCCGTCATCGGCGCGCTCATGCCGTTGTTCCGTCACCACGTGGCGGGCGAGATCGACGACGTGCCCGTATGATCCGGCCGTGACCTCCGCCTTCGCAGAACCGACCTGGGGCGAAGTCGATCCGGGGGCGTTCTCGCGCATCCTCGTGCTGTCCCCGCACTTCGACGACGCCGCCATGGGGGCCGGCCATCTCATCGCCAGCTACCACAACACCACTGTCGTCACCGTGCTCGGCGGCCGCCCGCCCGCCTACCCGGAGGAGCCGTCGGACTGGGATGCCCTGGGCGGCTTCGTCGCCGGCGACGACGTGGTCGCGGTGCGCCGGGAGGAGGACGTCGCTGCCATGTCGGTGCTCGAGTCGGGCTACCGCTGGCTCGACTTCGCCGACCACCAGTACCTGCGCCCAGCGGACCGCCCGACACCGGACGAGGTGGCGCCCGCCCTCGGGGTCACCATCGCCGAACTCGACCCCACCGCCGTCTTCTTCCCTATGGGCCTTGGTAACCCCGACCACGTGATGGTCCACGAGGCCAGCCTGCTGGTGCGGACCGAGCAGCCCGACCGCGAGTGGTTCTGCTACGAGGACCACGGCTACAAGCACATCCCGGGGCTGCTCGCCTGGCGGGTCGCCAAGCTGCTGCGCTCGCGCCCCTGGCCCACCCCCGCCATCGTCCCCCATGTCCCCGACGAGGAGCGCAAGCGCCGCGCCATCTGGTGCTACACCTCGCAGATCGCGCCGCTCGAGCGGGACCACGCGCTCACGGCGCGCATGGAGGGCCGCGTCCCCGAGCAGTTCTGGCGCCTGGCGTCGCCCCCCCAGGGGTGGGAGGGGCTGGCCGACTACATCTGAGCCCGGGCGCGAGACGACCCGCCCAGGGGAGTCGGGCGGGTCGTCTACAGCCTCAGTGACCGCTGGGGTGCTGCCGCTTTGTCGTCTTCAGTCCGCCGCTTCGTGCGGGGGCCGTGTCGGGCGGCACAACGCTCCCTTCCTGTGTGAG
>JBEKVF010000192.1:0-5504 GCA_049514295.1 Acidimicrobiales bacterium | reverse complement strand
CGGCGAGCTCGTCCCCGGCGTGACCGACGACGAGGTCCGCGTACTCGGGTTGCCCGCGCTGGTGTTCCGCAGCGGCGCCAGCGACCCCCACCACGCGAGGGCCACCTCGGAGCACCTGGCCGCCCTGCTTCCCGCGGCCCATCTGGTCGAGCCCCCGTGGGGGGACGCCGAGTGGAACGAGCGCATGGTCGCGGCGGCCTCAGGGGAGGGCCTGTTCGCCCGCTGGCCGCTGCTGGCACCTCAGCTCACGGCCTGGTCCGCCGCCCTGTAGTCGGGGCGCGGCCCCCCTTCTACCCGACCGGGGCGGGCTCCCGGGCCAGCTTGGCCAGCTCCTCGGTGACAATGCGGTCGTGCTCGGCCAGGTCGCGCCGGGCCGCCCGAGGACTCCACCGCCCCCGCATGAAGAAGACGAGGATGGCGAACACCAGCTCGCCGAGGAGGCAGACCGTCCACCACCGCTTCCACTCGTTGGGCGAGGCCTTCTGGGCCGGCACGAGCTTCTGCTCGGCCACGAGCAGGCTGGCCAGGTTCTGTGAGTGCACGCCCACCTTGGCCTGGATCTCGGCCTGGCTCACCGGCTGGCCGTTCTGAATGGCGGTCGCCAGCGGGCTGTAGGCGAGCAGGCCTTGGACTTGGGGGTTCGACAAGCCGCCGGCCGCAGTCAGCGCCTGGCCGAGGTTGTGCGTCGAGTTGCACGTGGCGAGGACGGTGGCCAGCGTCTTCGGCCCGACCTCTTTCGTGCCCTGCAGCCCGCTGATCACCGAGGCGGGTGCCGAGGTCGAGTTGCAAGCAGGCGGTGACGTCGTGGGGGCGTAGGGCTGCGCGGCCTGGATCGTCTGCAAGGTGGCGCCCGCCGTCTGGTTGTCCACCAGCACGGTCGATGTGGTGATGACGTGGGGCAGCACGAGGAACGAGAGGGCGACGGTGATGCGCAGGATCCATCCCCAGACGGCGAGCCCCGACGCCGTCAGGGCCGGGTTGTGCGATTCGACCTGCTCGGTGTAGCTGGCCATCCACGGCGCGTAGGCGAACGCGATCGAGACGGCCAGCAGCACGACCACCAGGACGTTGGAGTAGTAGCCCGTGTGCGGATGGCCCGTCTGCACGATGAGGAAGCCCATCATGACCATGGCGCAGATCGCCCCGACGAGCATGAAGGGCTTGCGCACCCGGGCCCAGTCGGAGAGCACGCCGGCCAGGACCAACCCGGCGGAGAGGAACCCGGCCAACCAGACGTTGATCCCGTTGGCCTGCGGCGTGGTCCGGTTGAACGTCACCACCCAGTAGATGGTGAGCACGCTGACCGAGGCGTAATAGAACAGGAGGAACACCGAGATCGCGATGGATGAGGCGACCAGGTCGATCTTCATCATGGAGCGGATCGGGTGCTGGGTCGCCTTCTGGACGTCGATGCCCCTTGCCCGCGCCTCGACGAGCGCGCGCTCACGTTCGCTGACCATGAGCTGGTCCCGCAGCTGCGGCGAGAGCTCGCGCAGGAAGAAGAAAGCGATGATGACCACGCCCAGGCACACCAGCCCCGAGATGATGAACTGGTCCTGCCAGGGCGCCAGGTGGCTGAGGGTGTGCGTGGCCACCAGGCTGGCCGCCAGGGCGCCCATGGAGGGGCCGATCGCCCAGAACCCCATGGCGGCGCCGCGACCCATCTGGGGCGAGAAGTCGCGCATGAGGGCCGGGGTCGAGACGAGGATCACACCCTCCACGAACCCGATGACGCAGTAGGAGGCGGCGAACCAGAACTTGTCGTGGATGTGGGGGACGGCGAAGAGCTGGATGAGCGCGACCACCAGCGTCCCGTAGATCGTGAGGTTGGCCCGGCCGATCTTGTCGGAGAGGCCGCCGATGAACGCACTGAAGGCGCCGATCGCGTTCGAGACCACCAGCAGGTACAAGAAGTACTGGAAGGACATGTGGTAGTAGGGCAGCATCAGCGGAGTGACCGCCCCCTCCACGTAGTAGAGGTAATAGAGCATGATCGTGGTGAGGACGACGATCGCCAGGTACCCGAGCCGCGGCAGGGTGTTGGGGTACTTGTAGAGCTGGCGCCGCCCGAAGGCGTTCGCCAGGCCTTGCTTGGGGACCGGTGCGCTCACCGCTGTCGTGGTCATGATTGGTCCCCTTTCCAGCAACTCCGCAGCCCCATGCCCCCCAGACGGTCCCGTTCCCGGACCCACGGCGTCAGGCCACGACCGATGCTAGGGCCACCGCGGGCCATCCTGAAGGGTCCAAAGACACTTCGTCGGGCCCCAGGCGCCCCCGGCGACCCGAATTGGGGACTTCCGGCTCTATGACCCCTACCCGGCTGAACCCAGAATCGCTCGTAGAAGGGGTCGTGCCATGGGAAACCACGAGATGAGCGCGCGGAGCGTCGACACCATGAGCGGCTCCGATGCGCTGCTGTGGACGATCGGCGCCGATCCCGTGATGCGTCCCACCATCGTGGCCATCTTGGTCCTGGAGGGAAGGCCCGACTGGGCAGAGGTGCGGGCCCGCGTCGCCGGTCTCACCGTGGCGGTGCCACGTCTGCGCTCGCGGGCGGTGACCCGGCCCCCGGGTCGGGGTCGCCCGCAGTTCGTGTCCGACGAGTCCTTCGACCTCGACACCCACCTCCGGCGCATGCGCCTGGCCGGGCACGGAAGCCTGCGGGATGTCCTCGACATGGCCCAGACGATGGCGACGAGCGGCTTCGACTCCGCCCTACCGCTGTGGGAGGCCGTCCTCGTCGAGGGCATCGGCGCGGACCGCGCCGCCCTCGTCATGAAGGTCCACCACGCTCTCATCGACGGAGTGGGCGGCCTCGCCGTGCTGGCCCACCTCTTCGACCCCTCCGGCCCGGCGTCGCCGGCGGGACACAGGGACACAGTGCCGGAGGCCAGCCCTGCGCTCGGCCGCTCGCTGCTTTCGCGACTGCCACCCTTGCCCGATCCGAGCAACCTCGTCAACGGCGCTGTCGGCCTGGTGACGCACCCCGTTCGCTCACTCGGCCAGCTTGCCGCGGTGGGCACCTCGGTGGCCAGGCTGATGGCTCCGGCGGGCAAGCCGATCTCCTCCATCATGACGGGACGCAGTTTCCGGCGTCACGTCGAAGTCATTGAGCTCGACCTCCCGAACCTCAAGAGCGCCGCAAAGGCATGGGGCGGCACGGTGAACGACGTGTTCGTGACGTCCGTCGTGCGCGGCCTGAGCCTCTATCACGAGCAGCACGGCGCGACGAGCTCGGGCTTCCGCGCGTTGATGCCGGTGAACGTGCGCGGGGGTGGGGAGCAAGCGGGTGGGAACCACTTCGTCCCCGCACGGTTCGTCATCCCCGTCCACTCCGACGTCGCGGACTGCATGGCGGAGGTGCGGAAGAACGCGGCACAGTGGAAGCACGCGCCGGGCCTCGGCCTGAGCGACGTCATGGCCACCATGCTGAGCGCCCTGCCCGCCGTCGTGGCCCGCAACCTCTGGAGTTCCATGCTGCTGGGCGACGACTTCTGCATAACAAACATCCCCGGGCCGCCGTTCCAGGCCTTCCTGGCGGGCATGGGTGTCGAGGGGATTTACGCGGTGTCGCCGCCGTCGGGGGCTGCGCTCAACGTGTCCCTCGTGTCCGCCGCGGACCGGGCCTGCATCACCATTACCGCCGACGTCGCGGCCGTTCCCGACAGTCCCAAGCTCGCCGCCTGCATCGAGGACGGCTTCGCCGAGGTCTGCTCCGTACGGCTGCCGGGTCCCCCGCGGTCGACATGACAGCCACCGCCGACACCTTGACGCCGCTCGATGCGTCGTTCCTCTACATGGAGTCGGACCACACACCCATGCACATGGGCTCCATCGGGATCTTCGAGGGCGGCCCGTTGCACGACGCCCGCGGGTGCCTGCGTCTCGAGGAGGTGCGGGCCGAAGTGGGGAGTCGGCTGCACCTCGTACCGAAACTGCGCAAGGTCGTCCGGTTTCCGGTGCTCGGCGAGTCCGCACCGGTGTGGGTGGACGACCCCGATTTCGACATCACCGGCCATGTCCACCAGGCCGCGTTGCCCAAGCCCGGGACAGACGCCCAGCTGCTGGAGCTCTGCGCCCGGCTGATGTCGTGCCCGCTCGACCGCACCCGGCCGCTCTGGGACATCTGGTTGATCGACGGGCTCGAGGGCGGGCGCGTCGCTCTGCTCGAGATGCTGCACCACTCCATGGCGGACGGCCTTGCGGGCGTCGAGCTCGCCACGGTCCTGCTCGACCTGGAGCCTCGGGCGCCGGCCCAGCACGCCCCGGACGGGTGGCAGCCGGCTCCGGCCCCGGGGCGATTGGCCGTCACCACCGAAGGGATGGCCCGTCTCGCCGGGGTCGCCCGGACGCTCGCCGCGGACGGATGGCACGCCGCGTGGCACCCGTCCGAGGCGGGTTCCGTGCTGGCGCGCTACACCTCGGCCTTCCGCAGCCTGCTCTCCCTGTCGCCGGCCACGCCCGACTGCTCTCTGAATGCTCCGGTCGGCTGCGACCGCCGGGTCGTCGTCGTCCGCCAACCAATGGACGAGCTCCGCCGGGCCGAGCGCCGCTTCGGCGTGACGCTGAACGACCTGCTCCTCACGGCCATCGCAGGCGGAGTCCACGATCTTCTCTCGGCGCGGGGCGAGGTGATGGAAGGACGCCAGCTCCAGGTACTCGTCCCGGTCGGCTCGGATCACCACGGCGACCGCCGGCTGGGCAACGATGTCTCCGCCATGGTTGTGCGGCTCCCGATCGGTGCCGCACCGGCTGCCGAGCGACTTCGTGAGGTGGCCCGGGCCGAACGGGACTCCAAGGACCACGCACAGTCACTGGCCACACACCTACTCCTGTCCTCGCTCGACGCGTTGCCGTCCGCGGCACTGTCGGCTGCCAGCCATCTCGTACACCACCAGCCGTTCGTCAACCTGGTCGTCACGAACGTGCCCGGTCCCGACGTCCCGCTCTACGTGCTCGGGGCCCGCATGCTCGAGGCCATCCCGATCGTGCCCCTGGCGGGCAACCTAAGCGTTGGTGTGGCGGCACTCTCCTACAACGGCCAGTTGGCGATCGGCATCCTGGCCGACCCCGTCGCCTGCCCCGACGTCGAGGTTCTCGCCCGCGGCATCGGTCGCTGCTTCGCCGAGCTGGTCACGGCGATGCCCCATGCCGATCGGAGGCCGCACCACGTAGCCAGGAGCTGAGCCCGTCCTGGGATGCCACCCCCCGTGTGGGTGAGCCCGTGCCCCCCACGTGTGCGGCACGGGCGAGCACATACGCGTCGAGTATCTTCGACACGCGCTCGCGGCCACTCCGTTCGAAGAGAGAGTGTTCCAGGTTGGGGACAACTTCCATTGTCAGGCAGCCCTTGCTGATCATGGCGCGGAGCCGCCGCTGATCACCTCGGTACACCCGACGGGCCTCCTGGGTACCGGCCACGACGAGGACATCGACACCAGACTGGGTCAGGCGCTCCAAGGTCCGAGCCGGGCTGGACGTGAGGAACCACCGGTTCACCACCC
>JBEKVF010000191.1:0-5516 GCA_049514295.1 Acidimicrobiales bacterium | reverse complement strand
GTCGTGCTCGAGCGCTCGGGGTACGTGTCCTACGCCAACTGCGGCCTGCCCTACTTCGTGGGGGGCGTGATCGAGGACGAGGACGACCTCCTGCTGCAGACGCCTGAGCGACTCTTCGACCGGTTCCGCCTCGACGTCCGCGTTGGAACGGAGGTCGTCGCGATAGGCCCGGCGGATCACAGCGTCACCGTGCGCGCCACCGGCGACGGGGCGACCTGGGAGCTCCCGTACGACGCCTTGGTCCTCAGCCCGGGCGCGGCTCCGGTGAGGCCCCCGTTGCCCGGGTTCGACCGGGTGCGCGTCCTGCGCACCGTCGAGGACGCCGAGCTCTTGGCCGACCAAGCCCGGGGCAAGCCGCTCACGGCCGTCGTGATCGGCGCCGGGTTCGTCGGGCTCGAGACGGCCGAGAACCTGGCGCAGCGGGGCATCGAGACTACGGTCGTCGAGGCCGCCGACCAGGTGCTGACCCCGCTCGACCCCGAGCTGGCGGTGCTCGTCGCGGCCGAACTGCTGGCCCACGGCGTGGCGATCGAGACAGGGGTCGGCGTCGCGGAGGTGACCGATGCCGGCGTCGTGCTGGCCGACGGCAGATCCATCCCGGGCGACCTGGTGGTCGCGGCCATCGGGGTCCGGCCCGACGCGCGCCTGGCCGAGATGGCCGGGCTCGCGCTGGGGCCGCACGGGGGTATTGCCGTCGATGACGACGGCCGCACCAGCGCGGCGGACGTCTACGCCGTGGGCGACGCGGTCGAGAAGGCGGACTCGGTCGGCGGCGGGTCCTCGCTCATCGCCCTGGCCAACATCGCTAACCGGCAGGGGCGCCGGGTCGCCGACGCCATCTGCGGCCGGACCGTCCGACCGGCACCATCACAGGGCACCGCCATCGTGAAGGTGTTCGGCGTGACCGCGGCAATGACCGGGTGGAACGAACGGCGGTTGCGGGCAGCGAAGAGGCACTACCGGGTCATCCACTCGCACCCGATGAGCCACGCCAGCTACTACCCGGGTGCCGAGCCGATGTCGCTCAAGCTGCTCTTCGACCCCGAGGACGGGGTCATCCTGGGTGCGCAGGCGGTTGGCGGGTCGGGGGTCGACAAGCGGATTGACGTGCTGGCGACGGCCATGGCGGCCGGCCTCCGGGCAGAGGCGTTGGCCGACCTGGAGCTGGCCTACGCGCCACCGTTCTCATCGGCCAAGGACCCGGTGAACATGCTCGGCTACATGGCGGAGAATCTGATGTCCGGTGAGTGCGACGTGGTCGAGGCGTACGAGCTGGCGGGGTTGATGGCCCAGGGGTGGACGCTCCTCGACGTGCGCACGGAGGACGAGTATCTCCGCGGCGCCATCCCGGGCAGCGTCAACGCGCCCCTGGACACACTGCGCGAGCACCTCGCCACGCTGGGCAGTGGTCCCTACGTCGTGTACTGCGAGGTCGGCCAGCGAGGCCACACGGCGACCATGCTGCTCCACGAGCTCGGGTTGCCGGCCCGGAACCTCGACGGTGGCTACCGGACCTGGCAGGCCGCCGACGCCGCTGCCGCGGGTGACCCGCGCCGGTTGCATCGACCTGTCGCGGCGTGAGCCCCGGCTCTAGGACGCGGTGTCCGAAGCCGCCACGGCTGACGGGTTGCCGACCAACTTGGCCGAGAACTTCACGGCCTTCACCGCGCTCGTGGCGGCCGTCTGCAGGGTTGCCCCGATGACGATCAGGATGATGCCCAGCCAGAAGAGGTAGTGCCAGCCCAGCATGAGGATGCCGAAGCGGCCCAGCAGGTAGGGCGGGGAGCACACGACCGCGCCGACGGCGCCGCCGACGGCGGTGGCGGCGAGCTTGTCCCGGGTGTTCTTGGACTTCTGAATCCCGACGATGCGGGCCGGAACGGCCAGGTAGCAGAGCATCATGATGCCGACGACGATGCTCTGGCTGATGGCGAAGGGCCAGTGGCCCCAGCGGGTCGCGATCAGGGACGAGAAGGAGAGGGCGAGGCCGATGGCACTGCCCCAGGCCAGGATCACCCAAAGGTGGCGGTTCGCCTGCCCGAAGGCGGGGCGGATCTGGGGTTTCCCCGGCTTGGAGATCGCGAAGGCGAAGACGCCGTTCAGGTAGAAGCTGGCCGCCGTGATGCCCGTCACCGCCAGCACGGCCGGAATGAGGATCGGGCCGCGGAGGACGTGGAACTGCTTACCGTGAAGGACGTGGATCTTGATGTCCAGCATGGCGGCCCAGATCCACATGGCCGGCACGATCTGCACCAGGGTGAGGCGCCAGTTGGTGATCAGGAGCTTGAGGCCCTGGAAGAGCATGAGGAAGGCACCCACGATCATCGCCAGGGGAGCCAGCCAGCGGCGTGACCTGCTGAGCTGGAGCACGGCCCGCTCGACGGCGGCATCGTCGCTGCGGTTGATGGCCTCGACCAGGCGGCCGATCCCCGCCGCGATCCCCACCCTGCGGGCTGAGGGACTCTCGGGAGCGGGTTCAGGATCGGCCGGCGTGGCGCCGCCGCCGGCTGCGCTCGGGCCCTCGAAGTCCACCGTCACTGGTCGTTCCTCACCCTCGCCGGCCTTGGGGCTGCAGTTCCGTCATTGTGATCCTGGCCGGGGAGCCGTGAAAGGGTCGAAGGTCGTCCGGGCCGCCGGCGAGTGTGCCGACGCTCGATCCTCCGCTGCCCCTCAATCCGTCTGGTCCGACCGCGCCTAGCCTCGCATACGGCAGAACTGCGCCGTGGCGCGTCCGGGGAGGTGGCCGACGATGGAGATTGACGAGGGGATCCGATTGGCGGACAGCCCTGTGCCCAACGCACTCCCGCATCTGAGCGAGGCAGAGAGCAAGGCAAAGGGCAAGGCGGCGCGGGGCAAGGCGCCCCGGGAGAGCCATGCTGTGTTCCAGGCGGCCCGCGACCGTCCCGACCCGATCGCGCTGCTCGAGGAACAGGCCACGACGCGGGTTCCCGAGCTCGTCCCCATCCGCTACGGGCGCATGCTGGTCTCGCCCTTCACCTTCTTCCGGGGGGCGGCGCTGATCATGGCGTCCGACCTCTCCACGACGCCCCGCTCCGGCCTGACGGCCCAGATCTGTGGGGACGCCCATCTGTCCAACTTCGGGGTCTTCGGCTCCCCGGAGCGCCAGCTGGTCTTCGACTGCAACGACTTCGACGAGACCCACCCGGGCCCCTGGGAGTGGGATCTCAAGCGCCTGGCGGCGAGCATGGTCGTTGCCTCCCGCGAGCTCGGCTTTCCCAAAAGCGTCCGGACCGAGGCCGTCGTCGGTCTGGGACGGGTGTACCGGGAGGCCATGCGGCAAATGGCGGCGATGACCAACCTGGAGGTCTGGTACAGCCGGGTCGAGATTGAGAGCATGGTGGCACTCTTCGAGCAGCACGCTGCGACCACGGGCTCCAAATCCCAAGCACGTATTGCGGCTACCGCCACCAAGCTGACCACGAAGGCCCATACGAAGGACTCCATGAAGGCGCTCGACAAGCTGACCTGCGTCGTCGACGGACGGCGCCGGATCATCAACGAACCGCCCCTCATCGTGCCCGTCGAGGAGCTCTTCCCCGAGGTCCAGAGCGAGGCGATGGTGGAACTGTTCCACGACGTGATCCGCCAGTACCGGCAGAGCCTGCCGACGGACCGGAGGCACCTGCTCGAGAAGTACCAATTCAGCCAGATGGCCCGCAAGGTGGTGGGCGTGGGAAGCGTGGGCACCCGGGCCTGGATCGTGCTGATGCACGGCCCCCGCCACGAGGACGTCCTGTTCCTGCAGGCGAAGGAGGCGGAGGCGTCGGTCCTGGAGCGCTTCACGAAGAAGAGCGCCTACGCCAACCACGGGGCCCGGGTGGTGGCCGGGCAGCGGCTCATGCAGGCGAGCAGCGACATCCTGCTGGGCTGGCAGCGCACCGACGGCATCGACGGCGTGACCCGGGACTACTACATCCGCCAGCTGCAGGACTGGAAGGGGTCGGTCGACACGGACAACGCCATCCCACAGGGGATGAAGGTCTACGGTGAGCTGTGCGCCCACACGCTGGCCCGCGCCCACGCCCGCTCGGGGGACCGGATCGCCATGGCCTCCTACCTGGGCAACGGCACCACCTTCGAGAAGGCGCTGGCACGCTTCGCCGAGTCCTACGCCGACCAGAACGAGCGGGACTACGAGACGTTCGCCGCCGCCTGCAGGAGCGGTCGGCTTCAAGCCGAAGAAGGCGTCTGATGCCGGTCCGGGGTGCCCCGCCGGAAGGCCCGGAGGCCGACCCAGGGCGGCGGGCTCCCCACGGCCCCATGGAGGAATCGTGTGGCATGTGTGGGCTCGGTGGTCGAAACGCGCGATCGCAGCCTGAGAATGGCCTGAAAAAGGTGGGTGGATTAGGATTTGCACGGCGCCCGGCCGCGGGCCGGGGGGACCCATCTCAATGATGACGACACAAGGAGTCTGAATGCTTGCCGCCACCTACCAATACCCGATTCTCGATTTCTTCCTGACGATGCTGTACTTCTTCCTCTTCATCATCTGGATCTGGCTGCTCATCATGGTGTTCGTCGACATCTTCCGCAGCCACGACATGGGTGGCCTCGCCAAGGCGCTGTGGGTGATCTTCGTCATCATCCTCCCGTTCCTGGGCGTCTTCGTCTACCTCATCGCTCGGGGCTCCAAGATGCACGAGCGGGCGGCGCAGCAGGCGGCGGACCAGCAGAAGGCCTTCGACGCCTACGTGAAGCAGGCGGCGGGCACCAGCGGGGACAGCACGGCCGACCAGCTCTCCAAGCTGGCCGACCTCAAGTCCCAGGGCGTCATCACCGACGCCGAGTTCGACGCGCAGAAGTCCAAGATCCTCGCGGCCGGCTGAGCCGACCCAGCCCTTACGATCGATCCAGACCACGCACAGCAGAGGAGACACAATGACGCTCGGCCCAGTCAGCTACACCGTGATCGCCTTCCCGGGCAACGAATTCAACGGGAAGATCATCCCCGAGATCGAGAAGCTGGTGACCAACGAGGTGGTGCGCATCCTCGACCTGGTCTTCGTCGGCAAGGACGAGCAGGGCGACACCATCAGCCTCGAGTTCGACCAGATGGACGAGCTGGCCGCCTTCGGTGACATCGAGGGGGAGGTCGGTGGCCTCATCAACACCGAGGACCTCGACCACGTCGCCGCCAACCTGCCGGCCGGCAACTCCGCACTCGTCATCCTCTGGGAGGACCTGTGGGCCAAGCCGTTGGCCGAGGCGATGCTCGACTCGGGTGGGGTGGTCGTCGACAGCGCCCGGATACCGCCGGCGCTCATCGAGGCGGCGATGGAAGAGCTGGCTGCGGCCCTCAAGAGCTGAGAGATAATCGAGAGACCGAAGAGAGAAGGAGAACGACATGCCAATGATGCGACGTCGTCCGGTGCTGCGGACCGTAGGAAGGACGGCCGTGATCGCTGGGACGGCGACCGTGGTGGCCGGCGGGGTGAGAGGCCACCAACAGCAGAAGGCTGCCCAGCAGCAAGCGGCGGCACAGGCCCAGCAGCCCG
>JBEKVF010000190.1:0-5541 GCA_049514295.1 Acidimicrobiales bacterium | reverse complement strand
CTGGCATACACCGAGCCCATCGCTCCAGTTCCGACGATTGCGATCTTCATGTCATCCTCTGGGTACGCAGTTCACGAGAACCTGCCTTGCTTCATCTGTCGGTCGTCCGATCCCCTGATCACGTGCCCGCCGGAGCGCGCTGGGACAGCTCGAGCGATCACTGGTTTTCCGACGGTGCGTCAGAGATTCTACGGAACTGGACGGGTTGAAACGAAGCCGCACGCCACCGGCACAGAAACGTCACTCGGCGGATGGGGCTTGGACGCTCCCGGGGCTGTCCGGCGCGGACGCCTGTGGCTGGGGTTCCGCGAGGGGGATGAGGTACCCGAAGAAGGCGACGAACGACCCGACCAACATGAGCCCCATGCCGGCCAGTCTCCAGGGGTGCCACACGGAGAGCATGCCGCCTGCGGCAGCGAGCAGGAGCCCAACGAGGCCGGCCTGCGCGCCGAGGCGCACGAATCGTTGGTTGCTCGCCACGGTCATGACGATGGCCACCGCCGCGATCGCCAGCAACCCTCCGAGTGCGGCGTGCGCCAAATAGACAGCCTTGCTCTGTGGCGGGAGCCACTGATCAGGCCGCCTGATCGGAAAGAGTGCCAAGCACGCCACACCGAGCGCGAACTCGATGCCGACGCTGATCATCATGGCGATCCAGACCCACCGCCCGACCGGTTGTGACGTCCGGGTCATGTGGGCATCCTGAAGAGACGGGACTCCGGGAGCGGACCACCCCGGAACGGTGTGGACGAGTGGGGGATTGGAGCTCCTTTGCTCAGCAGAGCCTCGGGGAGTCGATTGCCGGTGCCACCCTATTGGTCGGCGCGTTCAGGAATGGGTCGAGAGCGGAGCGGTCGTGGCGGCGGTCTGAGGGTGCATCCGCCCGCTGGCCAGGAGGACGGCGCCCGCGACCACCGCGACGAAGCTGGCCACCCGGGCCACGCCCGGCAGTCCCGAAGGGATCGTCTCGTGGAAGACGACGACCCCGCCGACGATGGGGATGAGGTTGTTGACCAGAGTGGACGAGCCCGCCGTCTCGAGCACCCGGCCGCGCTGAAAGGCCAGCTGCAGCGTCACGAAACCCAGTGCGGTACACACGGCGAGGATGGGGACGAAGAGGAGGCCGACTCCGTCGACGGCGCCCTTGGTGGCCAGGTCGCCCACGCCGAAGAGCAGCCCGGCGGCGCAACCCAGGAGCGCCCCGGGACGGAATCCCCGCGCCAGCAGCACGAGTATTCCGGCTAGGAGGGCGCCCACAGCGATCACGATGATCAACGTCATGCTCCGCGCGGGGGAGGTCGGCGTCACGTCGGAGGTGAGCGAAAGCCCGAGGAGCGCCAGCCCACCCACCGCGATCCAGGTGCCGATACGCTCCTGGCGGGTGAGGGGCGTGCCAAGCCGGTGGGCCAGGATGGCCAGGATCCCGACCCCACCTGCGGAGACCGCCTGCACCAGGGACAGCGGCGCCAGGCTGAGGGCCGCGATGTAGAGACCCCAGCCGATCCAACCGGCCCCGTACCCGAGCATCCACTGGCGGTTCGTCACCAGGAGCCGGGCCGAGGCGAGAGGGTGCCTGAGCGAGAGCGAGCCCATGGTGTTGGCCGCTCCGTGCTGGACGAAGTACCCGACATTGAGGGCCATCGCCGCCAGGAGTGCCAGCACGAGGCCGGCGGCTAGGGTCACTGCCCGGAGCTCACGCCCGGCGCATGGCGACGAACTTTGCGACCGCGAGCCTGCCGATGAGGGTGTACCCCTTGGTGGTGGCGTGGATGTTGCCTTGGGAACAGAACCACGTGAGGGTGCAGACGCTGGCCACCGGCACGGGGATCGTGCCGTAGGGCCGGAGCCGCACCGTTCGGGCGAGCGACGTGTAGGCGCCCGTTGCCGCCGTCACGTCCACCAGCACCCCGCCGGCCGACCCGTACGCCTTCGTGAGCGTCGGATTGATCAGGGACCTGAACGCCACCACCGACAGCTTGGCCAGTGAGATCCGTGAGGCGGTCGGTGGCTGTGTGGGGTACACGTAGGTGCCCAGGATGACATCCGGGTAGGTCAGGCCGATGAGCGGGACGCGTGGACCGGCCGCCGCCCGGAGTGCCGTGGCCAATGTGCTGACGTTCCTCGAGATGGTCGTCACGGCGCCTGCCACGCAGCTGATCGGATTGGCATTCGCCGCACACGAGGTGACGTCGTTCCCGCCGATGCTCACCGTGATGAGCCCGATGTGCCCCATGTGGGCGGTGAGGAACGCCTCGGCTGCGGCGGCTTGCGTCGTGGTGGGATAGGGCACGGCACCCGCAGTGTGCGGCAACTTGTCGGGGCACCCGATCGTGGAGAGCAGTGACGTGGTCGTTGCCCCGCCGCACCCGAAGTTGGCCAACGTGAAATGAGTCTTCTGCGCCACGAACGCCGTGTAGCCGGGAGTGGCCCCGAGCCCGGGTTGGTACCCGACGGAGTACGAGTCCCCCAGTGAGACGTAATAGGTCGGTGACTTCGAGGCAGCCTGTGCCGTGCTCGGCACGGCAAGCAGTCCCGCCACGGCGCAGCCGATCGCCAACAGCGCGCCGCTTGCCCTCAATCTGCCTCCATGGTGGTGCACCGGTGACCCCCCGACGATCGACGTGAGCCCACATTGTCCCACGACCCCTTGGTCGTCGTTGGGTCGCTCAGGAATCGATACCGAACCAGCGCTGCCGTCGGGTTGCACCGAACTCGACCTTCGACGCGGCTACTGCCTCGGATGCCTCGGTGAATGTGCCGAACGGTGTTGGGCCCGACAGGAAGTTCGCGTCGAAGCGCGCCACCTTGGTGCCGCTGAACTCGATGTAACAGGTTGCCACCCCGCGGTACGGCTCGGGCGGCGTTCCGCCCCGTATCCGGTGGATGAGGACGTCGGCCAGCGTGCGGGCCTCGCCTTCGGCAATGGCGCCGACCCGCGGCACCGGCGCGCTCGTCACGTCTCCGACGGCGAAGACGTTCTCGAACCTGGTGGCGAACGTCGTGTGATCGACGGCGATCCACCCGTCATCCGCCAAGTCCGATTCCTCGACCACCCGGGGGGCGCGGTGCACGGGAATCGCCAGGAAGAGGTCGTAGGTGGTCGTTCGTCCATCCTCCAGCGTGGCGACCCTGGACGAGGGGTCGAGAGACGTGACCTTCGACTGGGGCCACCAGCCGATGTCCCGCTCGGCCAGCGCAGTGAGGATGCCGGCCGATGCCTCGGGTGAGATCGGAATCGGGGTCGCCATCGGGTTGATGACCTTGATGGTCGACGCCGATCGCAGGCCGCGCTGCTCCAGGTAGTCGTGCAGCATGAGAGCCGCCTCGTACGGGGCAGCGGGGCACTTGTAGAAGTCGCCCAACACGCCGATGACGACGTCGCCCCCCTCGAAGCCCGACAGCAGATCGCGGACGTGCTCCGCGCCGGACACGGAGTAGAACTCAGAGGCCTCTTCGCCCAACCCTGGCGTCGCGGCAGGATCGAGATCCGCCCCCAACGCCACCACGAGGATGTCCGGGTCGTACTGCGTCGCGTCGGTGGTGACCCGCCGGTGCTCGGCGTCGATGGAGACGATCCTCTCCTGCACGAACCGAACCCCGGGCTTGTCCAGCATCGAGTAGGGAAGGCGGACGCTGGCGGGATCGTTGCGCCCGAACATGACGTCCAGCTTCGAGAACCCGAAGACGAAGGCATCACTGCTGTCGATGATCGTCACGTCGACGTCGTGTGGCACCTCCTCCGAGAGCCTCGTTGCCAGCTCCAGACCCGCGAAGCCGGCGCCGAGGATCAGGACAGTCTTCATGTGTGTTCTCCGTTCCCGTGGGAGCCGCTCATCGTTGTCGGGTCTACCGGGTCGGAGGTATCGCACTCCGAGGCGCGGCGCTAGGGGCGTCGCTCCAGCCCGGCGAAGGTTCCCGCGTCCCGCCAATCGGACAGAAGCTGGAAGAAGGGCATCGGGCCGTTGCCGTACGAGCTGGCCAGGAAGCCCCCCACTCCGGGCTGACCCTCGTTGTTGTAGTAGCCGGGTGTGCACTGCTCCTGGAAGGCGCGGATGTCCCGAGCCGATTCCGCGAGCGCCGTCAGCCACTCCTCTTCGGCTTGGGCGGTCACCTCTACCGTCGAGAGATCGTCGTCGATGGCGTGGCGAAGGATGTGGCAGAGGTGCCTGCTCGCTTCGTCGAGCAGGTGCGGATAGTTGACCGTGAAGCCGCCCTGCGTGTGACCGAGCACGAACATGTTAGGAAAGCCGTGCACGTGCATACCGTGCAGCGACTTCATGCCGTCGCTCCAGTGCTCGGAGAGGCTGAGCCCACGCGATCCGAGCACGTCGTAGCCGGCTCGGCGCGTGTAGTCGGTCCCGACCTCGAACCCGGTGGCGTAAATCAGGCATTCCAGCGAGTACTCCCGTTCGCCGACGACGACGCCTCCCGGCGTGATCCGGTCGACCCCTCGGCCGTCGGTGCTCACCAGGGTCACGTTGGGGCGGTTGAACGCCTGGAGGAACTCGTCGTGGAAACAGGGTCGCTTGCAGAACTGCCGGTACCAGGGCTTCAGCGCCTCCGCCGTGGCCGGGTCCGTGACGAGGGTGTCGACCCGGGAGCGGATCTGCTCCATCTTCTCGAAATCGGCCAGCTCGAGGACGCTGGCCAGGTCTCCTACCGGACCCGGGGCGCCCTCTGTGTCGCGCAGTCGCATCACCAGCCGCCCGATGATGTCGGTCCACCCGTCCATGACGAGGTCCTCCGCAGCCATGCCACCCGAGGTCAGGAGGGTGAAGTTTTCCATCCGCTTCCTCTGCCAACCGGGCTCGAGGGACGACGCCCACGACGCATCGGTGGGACGGTTGGCCCGGACGTCTATGGACGACGGGGTGCGTTGGAAGACGAACAGTTCGGCCGCGGAGGCGGCCACGTGCGGAACGACCTGGACGGCCGTGGCGCCGGTGCCGATGATGCCCACGGTCTTGTCGGTCAGCTTGCCCAGGTTCCCGTTCGAGTCCCCACCGGTGTACGTGTAGTCCCAGCGGCTGGTGTGGAAGGCGTGCCCCCGGAAGGATTCGATGCCGGGGATGCCGGGCAATTTGGGTCGGTGCAGGGGACCGTTCCCCATGACCAGGAAGCGGGCGGACATCCGGTCGCCGCGGTCAGTGACGATGGTCCAACGGCACCGGGAGGGCTCCCATTCGATGCCGGTGACCTCGGTCGAGAGGCAGGAGCGCTCGTACAGGTCGAAGTGCCGCGCGATTCGCCGGCAGTGCTCCAGGATCTCCGGCGCCCGGACGTACTTCTGCGTCGGAATGTACGAGGTCTCTTCGAGCAGCGGCAGGTAGACGTAGGACTCGACGTCGCACTGCGCGCCGGGATAGCGATTCCAGTACCAGGTCCCGCCGAAGTCACCACCCTTCTCAATGATGCGGAAGTCGTCGATGCCCGCCTGCTTGAGACGCGCCCCCGTCATGAGGCCGGCGAACCCGCCGCCGATGGCGGCGACCGTGACGTCATCGCGGAGAGGGGTACGTTCGACGGGCCCCGTGTAGGGGT
>JBEKVF010000189.1:0-5565 GCA_049514295.1 Acidimicrobiales bacterium | reverse complement strand
CTCGTCATGACGAACGCGCCGGCGCCGTCGGTGACGAGGCAGCAGTCGAGCAGATGGAGCGGGCTCACCTGCAGGGGTGAGGCGAGCACGTCGGCGACGGTGAGCGGGTCGCGGTAGCGGGCCCGCGGGTTGAGCGCCGCCCATTCCCGGGTGCTGACGGCAATCTGGGCCAGCTGCTCGGACGTGGTGCCGTACTCGTGCATGTGGCGGGCCGCCGCCAGCGCGTAGGGGCCCATCGGCGTGCGCAGGCCGTAGGGCAGGTCCCACTCGACCGTCGGGTAGGGGCCGGGCGGCACACGGCGGGCGGCGGGGCGCCGTCGCGCCCGGTCGCCGCGGGGGGTCGACGCGTAGACACTGACCACCACGTCGCACACGCCCGCGGCAATGGCAGCGGCGGCGTGCTCGACGTGGACCTCGTAGCTGGAGCCGCCCGTCATCGTCGAGTCGGTGAACACCGGGTGGATGCCGAGGTACTCGGCGAAGGCGACGGCCGACTCGGCGTGGCAGACGCCGTCGACGTCGGCCAGCGTCAGTCCGGCGTCCTCGAGCGCGCCGAGGACCATGGCCACCTCGAGCTCACGCCCGGTGCGGTCGAGCTCGCCGGTGGGGGAGACGTCGTCGTCGACGCCCACGATCGCCGCCGCGCCCCGCAGTGTCCGGTCCACCCGAACCACTCCCATGACCCCCCGGTCCCGACTCGACCCTTGCCGCGTGGCCGGCTAGGCGTTCTTGGGCAGTTCGGAGAAGGGGGTCACGCGGTCGTTGTTGGGCTCCTTGGGGAGGCCCAGGACCCGTTCCCCGATGATGTTGCGCTGCACCTGGTCGGTCCCGCCGTAGATCGGGGGCGCCTGGGCGAACAGTGCCATCTCGCTGATGCCGCCGGCGAAGGGGTCGCCGGTGGCGTGCTTCAGGGCGGCCTTGTCGTCGCTGTCGTAGGCGTGCAGCATGCCGGCGGGGCCCGAGATGCGCAGCCCGAGGTCGCGGGTGAGGCGCACGATCATGCTCATGGAGAGCTTGGCCACGTTGGGCATGCCCGGGATGTCCTTGCCCTGCTCCTTGACCGCCTTGACCCGCAGGCCGTTGAAGCGGCCCAGCTCGCCGAGCGTGTAGAGGCGGGCCAGGTCCTGGCGGATGCCGGCCTCCTTGTTGACGCCCCGTGACTGGGCGAGGCCGATCAGCAGGCCCGCGCCGCCGCGCATGGCGCCCAGCGCGCCACCGGGCTGCTGCGACTTCTTGGCGCCCGGTGCCGGCGCGGGAGCGACCAGGTCACCGACCCGCCGGCCGAGGAAGCCCATGACGGTGCCCGGCTGGGCCAGGCCACCGCCCGCCGCGTTGCCGCCGCCCGAGCCGAGGCCGGCCCGCTCGTTCATGAGCGTCGTGTTGGCCGCGGCCCACCCGTTGTTGACCCCGCCGATGAGGGCCGAGTCGGCCACCCGGGCGTCGGTGATGAAGACCTCGTTGAAGAGCGCGTGCCCCGTCATCTCCTTCAGGGGGCGGACGTCGACGCCGTCCTGGAGCATGTCGAACGCGAAGTAGGAGATGCCCTGGTGCTTGGGCACGTCGGGGTCCGTGCGGGCGAGCAGCATGCCCAGGTCGGCATACTGGCCGCCCGAGGTCCACACCTTCTGGCCGTTGACGATCCACTCGTCGCCGTCCTTGACCGCCTTCGTCTGCAGGCCGGCGAGGTCCGAGCCCGCCTGGGGCTCGCTGAAGAGCTGGCACCAGGCCTTCTGCCCGGTGACGATGTCGCGCACGTAGAGGTCGATCTGCTCCTGGGTGCCGTGCGCGGCGATCGTCGGAGCCGCCAGGAGGAGACCCAGGCCGGCGGGCGCGCCCAGCGCGCCGGACTTGGCGATCTCCTGCTGGACCAGGACGACGTCGGACCGCGCCATGCCCTTGCCGTAGGCGTTGGTCGGGAGCCCGGCGGCCGCCCATCCGGCCAGCCCCAGGCGCTCCCACCACTGGGCGACGGTCAGGTCGGGGTCCCAATTGCTGCCCAGCCAGGCCCGGAGCTCGCTGAGCAACTCGTCGGTGGCGGTCGTCTCGGTCGCGGTGTCGGTCACGTCCCGAAGTTACCGGGCGCGCCCCGGGGCGGGCGACTCGTATGAAACATGGGTAGCGTCAGCCGGATGCAGAATGATCGGCTCAACACGGCATTCGACGCCTGGCTGCAGGCACAGACGGCGGCGCTCGACGTCGTGCGGCAGGCGACAGAGGTCCCCGATACCGACGTCGACATGGCCGAGGGCTACCGGTGGGTGACCCGCCTGTCCCGCCTGGCCCTGGAGTGGATCGTGGAGAAGTCCGACCCGCTGCATCCCCAGCTCTTCACGTTGCAGGACGAGTACCGCAAGCTCCTGGTCGACAACCCCGACGTGCACTACCTGTTCTGCGTCCTCGACGACTCCCGCTCCTACCGCCTCGTCGGGCATCGCGGCGAGTGCGCCTACCTCGGCATGACGTTCGGCACCCCCTTCGGGCAGGGCGAGGTGGGGGGGCGGACGGGTACCCAGACCCAGACCCACATTGACGAGTACGACATCGGCCCGAACGGCGAGGTCGACATCCTCATCGCGCCGGCCTCCGCCATGCCCGACCCCAGGCCGCGCAACGCGATCGTGCTCGAGCCCGGCACGGCCCAGCTCGCCATCCGGGAGACCCACTTCGAGAAGACGCCCGAACGGCTGTCCCGGCTGCGGGTGGAGCTGGTGCCCGGCCCGGGCGAAGTGGTGCCGCCGCCGATCCTCTCGAGCGAGGAGCTCGCACCCAAGCTCGAGTTCGCAGCGATGTTCCTCACCTTCGTGGGCGGGACGGCACTGCAGATGTGGCACGACGCCGCCACCAACATGAACACGTTCGGCGGTCAGGCCGGCTCCGCGCACGTCGCAGCCCAGGAGGACGAGGTGCGCTCGCACTCCAACGCGGAGATGACGTACCACGGGGGCCGATTCCGGCTCGAGCCGGGGGAGGCGCTCGTGGTCACGGTGCACGAGCCGGACAAGCCGTTCCTCTACTGGGGCCTGACGCTGACCTCGCCGTGGATGGAGAGCTTCGACTACCGCTACACGACGACGGCACTGAACAACAAGACGGCCTCCCGCTCCGCCGACGGGTCCTGGCGGATGGTGATCGCCCCCTCGGACCCGGGGGTGGAGAACTGGCTCGACACGGGGGGCCGGCTGGAGGGTTACATGCTGGTCCGCTGGGTGCTGGCCGACGGGCCGCCGCACCCGACGGCCGAGGTGGTGCCGATCGCCAGCCTCGGGTAGGCGGGCGGGACCCGGCCGGCCATTCAGACCTCGGACGGCACCCCGAAGCGCCCCTGGTAGGGCGCGACCAGCGCACGGTGCGTCGCCAGGTCGAGACCGGTGTCGGCGAAGGAGTAGTCGTGGGCGTGCGGCCGCGCGGTGTGGCGGGCGGCCAGGTAGGCCTCGAGGGCGGCGCGGAATTCGCCGCTGATCGGGAGGTCCCACGAGGCGTAGAGCCTCTCGATGACCCCGACGGGGTCGTCCACGAGGTCCCGGTAGACGACGTCGGCGATCTGGTCGTTCGGGATGTCGCCCGCGTCGCGCTCGGCCGTCACGTGGTCCATCTGCATCTCGAGCCCCATGGCCATGAATTCCACCAGGACGGCGTGGTCGACGTGGTCCGAGTGCATGTAGTGCAAGGTCGCCATGAGGTCGGCGAGTGACCCGATGACGCGCAGCGGGTCGCGGTGGGTGATCACCACCCGGGCGTCGGGGTAGGTCGAGAAGACGAGGGGCAGGGCGGAAAGGTGGGAGGGCGCCTTGACGACCCAGCGCGTCGTCGGCCGCTCGGACACCCACTGCAGCGTTTGCAGCTGGCGCTTGTGCCAGTCGTAAATCGGGGCCTGGTCGACGCCGCTGCGCCACACCGTGTACTCGGCCACGTTGTAGAGGCCGGTGTACATGTCGCTCGAGAACTGGTGGGCGAAGGCGAAGATGCACTCGGTGGGGAGGCGGCCGCCGTTCTCGTGCATGGAGGTGAAGGCGGGCACCATCTCGTCCATGAGCGTGATCTCGTCGTCGCACAGGTCGCCGGAGGCGTCCTCGTAGGGGACGCTGTGGAGCAGCTCCCACAGCAGCGGCGGGCGGTTGTCGGGGTCGCAGGCCAGCAGCTCGTGCAGGAGGGTCGTGCCCGAGCGCCCGAGGCCCGTCACGACGATCGGCGCGTGCACCGGCTCGCGCAGGACGGCCGGCTCCCTCTTCCAGAGGTCGACCATGCGCAGCCTGTTCTGGAGGATCAGCTGGATCTCCCCGCGCGTGCGCAGCCGCCCGGGCAGGTGGAGGCGCGCCTCGGTGTCGAGCGACGCGCAGAGGCGCCGGAACGGCTCCTCCCACCAGCCGTCGCCGAAGTCGTCGAGGCCGGTCACCGCCACCGCCGCGGCGCGGAGGTCCTCGGGGACCAGCGAGATGAGCGAACGACCGTCGTCACCGAGCCCGCGCCCGAGCGAGACCATCTTGTCCGTCCAGGAGCTGCGCGGTGGCGGGTCCCAGGGCACGGGGCGTCACCGTACCCGCAACGAGGGAGGCGACGGGGGAGAATGGCCCGGTGAGCGAGCACGCGGCCGGCCTGGGCGTCGACGAGATCGTGGACCTGCTGGCGACGGGCACGGCACGGCCGCTCAGCCCCGGCGTACCCGTCTCACAGCTGGACCACGCGCTGCAGACGGCCAGCTTGCTCGAGCACGAGTTCCCCGGCGATCACGAGTTGGTGGCGGCCGGGCTGGTGCATGACATCGGCCACCTGCTGCCCGGGGGCACCGACGAGGCCCACGCCACCGACGCGGCGCGGGAGGTGCGACGGGTCCTCGGGGCGCGGGTGGCCGGGATGGTCGGCCTGCACGTGGAGGCGAAGCGGTATCTCGTGGCGACCGACGGCGGCTACGGCGGGGTCCTCACCGCCGACAGCGTGGTCTCGCTGGGTCGCCAGGGCGGCGCCATGGATGAGGAGGAGGCGGCGGCCTTTCTGTCCCAACCGTTCGCGGCCGACGCCGTCACGCTGCGCCGGGCCGACGACAGCGGGAAGGTCGAGGGACTCGTGGTTCGGGATCTCGGTCACTGGCTACCACTCCTGCGGGAGCTGTCCGAGCGGGGCGGCGCCGGGAGCTGACGCACCAGGCACGGGCCGAGGTGCTCGAGCACCCGGCGGGCATTCAGTCGTATCTCGGCACAGACGAGTCGACCCTCAACCGGTCGGGGCGTGCGCGTCGAGCTCCCCGCGGGAGTGACCGGGAAGAATCGGGCCCGTGCACGCGGTCCCCGAGTGGTCCACAACAAGGCGCTGGCGGCGGATGCGCGCTGGTGGCTGGACGGGCTGCCCGAGCTCATCGCCGGCCTGCAGCGCGACTGGTCGATACGGGTGGGACGCCCCTTCGAGGACGCGACCGAGGCGTTCGTGATCGAGGCCGCGACGGATGACGGGACGCCGGCCGTCCTCAAGGTGGTCGTCCCACGCGACGGCGAAGCGGCCGGTCACGAGATCACGGCGCTGCGTCTGTGCGAGGGCGAGGGCTGCGTGGCGCTCCTGAGGGACGACGTCGGA
>JBEKVF010000188.1:0-5569 GCA_049514295.1 Acidimicrobiales bacterium | reverse complement strand
TTCTCGTTTGCGCACCGTGGCGCCGACGGCAAGCCCGTCCCGAGCCGATTTGCCGAGATGGACGAGGTCGAGGCTCTGTTCATGGCCGCGGGGAAGGCCGGGAAGGGGGTCGTCCTCGCCACGCCCGGGTGGCAGTGTGAGTACCCCGACATCTTCACCTGGCAACAGCGCGTCGGGCGGCCGTTCACGTGCCCGCTGTTCCAGCTGTCGAGTGGGAAGCATCTTGATGTCGTCAAGATGCATGAGGAGGCTCTGTCCCGTGGTGCGAATGTCTGGCCCCAGGTCACGCCGCGGCCGCTGACCATGCAGTTCACCCTCGCCGACGCATACAACCTCAACGTCGGCGAGGTGTTCGCCGAGTTGATGAAGGTCGGCCGCGATGTCCGCAAGGCAGCATTCCGTGACCAGGAGTGGCGGACGCGGGCATTCGACGACCTCGAGACCAATGCGACAGGCATGAAGCCCCGGTGGGAGACCTACGAGGTCTCGGAAACGGAGCGGTTCCCCGAGTTGGTGGGGCGACGGGTGACCGACATCGCTCGTGAGCGCAACTGCACGCCCTTCGACGTCATGTGCGACCTTTCGCTCGCCGAGGATCTCGAGACCCGGTTCCGCGCCTATATCGCCAATGACGATCCCGATGCCGTGGCGCTCCTGCTCACGGAGGACCATGTCGTATTGGGCCTCACGGACGCGGGTGCACACGTCGATCAGTTGTGCGATGCGCCGCTGCCCACCGACCTCCTCGGCAACTGGGTGCGCGAGCGTGGGCTCATGCCTCTCGAGCGCGCCGTTCGGAAGCTGACCGGGGAGCCTGCCGACATGTTCGGCTTCGCGGGGCGGGGCTATCTGCGGGAGGGCAACTTCGCCGACGTGACGGTGTTCGATCCCATGACGGTGGACCCCGGCCCACAGGAGCGCTTGCGAGACCTTCCCGCCGACGGCGAACGGCTGACCGCCGAGCGACCGAGTGGAATGCGACACGTGCTCGTCAATGGGTCGTTGATACGCAAGGACGAGTCACAGCTGGAGCTGGAGGAGCTCCCCGGAGCACGGCCCGCGCTCGCCTGAGCGGCCTACCGTCTGTCAGCGCACAGTACGGAAGAACGTCCGGAGGTCCTCCACGAACAGGTCGGGCTGCTCCATGGCGGCGAAGTGCCCACCATGTTCCATGACCGCCCAGTGCACCACGTTGTACTGGCGTTCGACCCACGATCGCGGCCAGCGCAGGATCTCCTTGGGATAACGGGCGACGCCGGTCGGCGCATCGACGAACGGGAGTGGCTGCTTGGACGAGCCACTGTGCCTGCTCTCCCAATACAGACGGGCCGAGGACGCACTCGTCTGCGTCGCCCAGTACACCATGACATTGGTGAGCATCTGCTCCCGGGTGAAGCAATTCTCGGGATGTCCGTCGCAGTCGCTCCAGGTGCGGAGCTTCTCCACGATCCAGGCCAGCAGTCCGGCCGGTGAGTCGTTGAGAGCGGCGCCGATTGTCTGAGGCTTGGTCCCCTGCTCGTTGGCGTAGCCCGACTCCTCCTTCACGAAGCGCCGCGTTGCCGCCATATCGGCCTGCTCCTCTTCGCTGAGGGGAATCGTGCTGTCGGGCGGCGCCCCGAGGGCCATGTTGAGATGGATGGCCGCGCAATGGCCCGGGTCGAGAGCGCCGATCCTGGTCGTCACCTGCGCGCCCCAGTCACCGCCCTGCGCGACGTAACGCGTGTAGCCGAGCCGGCTCATCAGCGTGATGAACGCCCGGGCGACGCGGAGCTCATCCCAACCCGGCGAGCGCGGAGGTTCGGAGAACCCGTAGCCGGGCAGCGACGGTGCAATCACATGGAACGCGTCCGCCGCGCCTCCCCCAAAAGACTCCGGGTCCGTGAGCCGTGGGATGACATCGAGGAACTCGACGACGGAGCCCGGCCAGCCATGGGTGAGGAGCAGTGGCACCGCATCTGCGTGAGCCGACGTGGCGCGGATGAAATGGATCGACTGCCCGTCGATCTCGGTTGTGAACTGGCTGAACGAGTTGAGCCGTGCCTCCTGGGCGCGCCAGTCGTAGGTGTCGCGCCAGTACTCGACCAGCTCCCGCAGATAGGTGATCGGGATGCCGTACTCCCAACCGGTCCCGTCGATCTGATCCGGGAAGCGGGTCCGCTCCAGGCGATGGTGCAGGTCGTCGAGGAGTGAATCTTCAACCTCGATGTGGAACTGGTCGATCGACTCGCTCATTGCAACCTCACTGCGTCGGTTCCGATGGTGGCGGCAACGGCACGGTCAGGCTCGACCGATCACGTCCGTGCCGTACCGCTTGAGCGACCCGACGAGGTCGTCCCTGAACAACGCGGCCGGAATGATCACGCGGGCCGCACCGAGCCGCTCCAGAGCCGCCACCTCGGCTAGGGCCTCGTCACCATTGGTGGCGAGGCCCTGCACGGTGACCTCGATCGAAGCCGGATCCCTTCCGGCTTCCTCGGCGCTCTCCGTCATGACCTTCACTAGGGAGACCATCTCCTCACGGGTGACGCCGAACGGGAAGAACCCGTCACCCATGCGGCCGGCTCGCTGCGCGGCTGTCTTGCTGTGACCTCCCACGTGCACGGGGATCGCCCCGCCGGGAGGCTGCGGCCGCAAGAAGCAGTTGCGAAAGCTTGTCGTGCTGCTCTCGTAGCTCGGCTGTTCATGCGACCACAGGGCTCGCATGGCACCGATGGCATCCTCGGTCCGCTGCCCTCGCCCGGCGAAGGGAACGCCCAACGCCTCGAACTCCTCCTCCAGCCAGCCGATGCCCGCTCCGAGGATCATTCGTCCGCCCGAGAGGTAGTCGAGTGTCGCCAGCTCCTTGGCCAGCACGAGCGGGTTGCGCTGCGGCACGATGAGGATGCCGGTGCCGAGGCGCAGCGTCGACGTCCTGGCTGCGACGTAGGCCATCCAGATCAGCGGATCCGGGAACACCGTCGCCTCGCCGGAAGGAAGCTTTCCCGAGGGGTCGTAGGGGTACTTGGACTGGTAGCCGGCCGGAACCACGACGTGGTCGACGGTCCACACCGATTCGAAGCCGGCGGTTTCGGCCGTCTGAGCGAGGGCGACCGCCGCGTCGGGCTCGACGAAGGGCCCGGTGTTGGCAAAGGCGAGGCCGAACTTCATCCGCCCCACCCCTGAACGAACCCCCTGCCGTCAGCGTGGTGCGCCCGGCGGCGCATTCGGTATGTCATCACGAGACCATCACCCGCTAGGGAGCAACGCCGTCTGCCGCGATGTCGATCAGCAGATCGCCGCCCTCGGTCACCCGGGCCACATCGCCCGGTCGCAAGATGACCGTGGTGAACGGGCTCTGCACGGCAGCCGGACCCACGATGGACGATCCCGGCCCGATAGTGGAGACGTCGTAGTAGGGGGCACCTCGTTGCCACCCGTCGCCGGCCCACATGTCGCGGTGACCGAGCGGTGCCGGGGTGTCTCCCTGCTCCAGGGTCACCGGGGCGATCTGATCCACCTCTCCGACGGCCGTCAGCCGGATCCCGCGCACAATCGGCTCCTGCGCCCGGGCCTCGATGAGGCGGGCCTCCTCATTGCGCCGATGGAACTCGGTGACCGCCGCGCCGACGTTGGTCGGGGCGTCGACGGGTATGGCGGCATCGAAGGTCTGCCCGGGATAGACGAGGAGGATCGACCACTCGAGCCGGATCCGCTCGACGGGCACGCCGGCATTGCCGAGCTCGGTGAGGGCCTTGTCCTCCAGCTCCTGAGCAAGGCGGCGCAGCATGTCCGTGTCGGCCTCCTGCCAGGGCACGATGTATCCCCTGGAGTCGTCGATGACGTGATCGGCCGTCAGCAGACCCAGGGCGGACAGGCCGGGGGCCGCGCTCGGCACGAGGACCCGGCGCATGCCGAGCGCCGCGGCCTGTGTCGTGGCGTGCACACCTCCCATACCGCCGAAGGCGACGAGGTCGAGCCGGCGCGGATCCGCCCCGGCGAGCGAGAGCACCCGGCGGATGGCATCGGTCATGTGGGCGTCCACCAGCCGCACGGTTGCCGCGGCGGTCGCCTCGGCGTCCAGGCCGAGCTTGGAGCCCAGATGAGTCAGTGCAGCGGCGGCGGCGTCACGATCGAGTTGCATCCGCCCACTCGCAAAGCGCTCGGTATCGAGTCGGCCCAACACGAGGTCGGCATCGGTCACGGTCGGTTCCGTTCCACCTCGGCCGTAGCTGACCGGGCCCGGTTCGGATCCGGCGGACTGGGGCCCCACGTGGAGGACGCCTGCGTCCTCCCAGGCGATCGACCCTCCCCCTGCCCCGACCGACGGGATGTCCACCATGGGAATGCCGATGCAGTAGCGGTGCCTCCAGTTCCAGTCCATCTTGACCTCGGGGCGGCCCCCCCGGATCAGGCACAAGTCGTAGCTCGTGCCCCCCATGTCGACACTGACCACGTCGCCGAGGCCTGCGTCGAGTCCGGCTCGAGCGGCCGCGATCACACCACCCGTCGGCCCGGAACCGATGGTGGCCACCGCACGGCGGGCCGCTGCGCCGGCGGTCGCCACCCCACCGGCCGAGGTGGCCACCAACAGTTCGTGCGAGAACCCGGCCGCGGCCAGCCGGTCGGTCAGCCGCTCCAGATAGCGGGCGATGGGGGGGCCGACGAACGCATTGACCAGGGTCGTCGAGGTCCGCTCGAACTCGGGGGGCTTGGGGAGTATCTCGTGGGAGAGAGACACCATCTCGACATCCGGGTATTCGTCGAGGATGATCTCGCGGGCTCGCAGCTCGTGTGCGGGGTTGATGAATGAGTGGAGGAAGCAGACCGCGATGGACGTGACCCCGAAGGCACGAAGGCGAGCGGTGGCCTTGCGCACACCCTCCTCGTCCAGCGGAGTCTCGACCTCTCCCTCCGCCGTCATGCGCTGAGCGATCTCGAGCCGGACGCGGCGACGGGCGATGGGAGCGGGTGGCGGCGCGGCCGGATCCCAGATGTCCTCTTTGAAGCATCGGCGGAATTCGATCTCGTCGCGGAATCCCTCAGTGACGAGGAGGCCCGTCGGGGCCCCCTTCATCTGGATCAGCGCATTGTCGCCGGTCGTCGTCCCGTGCACGATGGTGCGAGTCTGAGCGAGGAGTTCAGCCAGGTCGAGGCCCTCGACCGCCGCGAGCTGGGCCAACCCGGCGAGCACGCCATCGCTCTGGTCCTGGGGCGTGGTCGGAGCCTTCTCGAGGACCCGGCTTCCGTCGGGCCGTCGCAAGACACAGTCCGTGAAGGTTCCGCCGACATCGATGCCGATCCTGTAGCTCACCTTCTTGCTTCCCTCTCGAGTTTCGTCGCGTCGAGGTCGACCGCGAGCGTCATCTCCTCCAGCGAGCCCGTGATGACGACCCCGTAGTCCTTGAATGCGCCTTCGACCGAGACGTACTCGTCCCACACGTCGTCGAGCACGGCGGAGGGCTCCCGATCCAACGGGTCGCCCCATCCCCCACCTCCCCCGAACCGGTACACCAGACGTTCCCCGGTCTGGAGCAGCTTGTTGGCCACGGAGGGGTTCACCTCCTCGTCACCCACCATGCAGTGATCGGGA
>JBEKVF010000187.1:0-5593 GCA_049514295.1 Acidimicrobiales bacterium | reverse complement strand
CAGGAGGCGGGGCGCAAGCTCCGCTTCAGCGCCCAGCGCGCCATGCAGGTGGCGCAGCGCCTGTACGAGCAGGGCTTCATCACCTACATGCGCACGGACTCCACGACGCTCTCGGACGAGGCACACACCGCGGCGCGCACCCAGGCCCGCGAGATGTACGGCGACACCTACGTGCCCGACGCGCCGCGCCGTTACGAGCGCAAGGTGAAGAACGCGCAGGAGGCCCACGAGGCCATCCGCCCGTCCGGCGAGTCCTTCCGCACGCCCGATCAGGCGGCGCGCGAGCTGTCGGGGGACGAACTCCGCCTGTACGAGCTGATCTGGAAGCGCACCGTGGCCTCCCAGATGAACGATGCCACCGGGACGTCGGCCCATGTGCGCCTGATGGCCGAGGTGCCCGAGGGAGTGGCGGCGGGCCAGGAGGCGGAGTTCTCCGCCAGCGGGAGGGTGATCGCGTTCCCGGGGTTCCTGCGTGCCTACGTGGAGGGCGAGGACGATCCCGAGGCCGAGCTGGCCGACCGCGAGGTCGTGCTCCCCCAGCTTGCGGTCGGTGACGTCGTCGACGGCAACGCGTTCGAGGCGGGCTCGCACGCCACCCAGCCGCCGGCCCGCTACACCGAGGCATCGCTCGTCAAGGCGATGGAGGAGCTCGGTGTCGGGCGCCCCAGCACCTACGCCAGCGTCATCGCCACCATCCTCGACCGCGGCTACGTGTGGAAGAAGGGGACGGCGCTCGTCCCGAGCTTCACCGCCTTCGCGGTGGTGGGCCTGCTCGAGCGCTACTTCGGCGACCTGGTCGACTACGGCTTCACGGCGTCGATGGAGGACGACCTCGACGAGATCGCCGCCGGGCGCGAGGAGGTCCTGCCCTGGCTGACCCGCTTCTACTTCGGGAGCGCGGTGCCGGGTGCGGCGCGCGGGAACGGGGACGACGTCGAGACGCAGGGGCTCAAGGCCACGGTGGCGTCGCACCTGAGCGACATCGACGCCCGTGAGATCAACTCCATCCCGCTCGGCGAGGGGAGTGACGGCCAGCAGATCGTGGCCCGGGTCGGCCGCTACGGGCCCTATCTCCAGCGCGGCGAGGACCGGGCCTCCATCCCCGACGACACGGCGCCGGACGAGCTGACCATCGCCCGCGCCGAGGAGATCCTGGCTGCGCCGTCGAATGACCGGGTGCTCGGCACCGACCCCGAGAGCGGGCTCGACATCCAGGTCAAGGCGGGGCGCTTCGGTCCCTACGTGCAGGTGGGCGAGGTGACCGAGGGCCGCGAGAAGCCGCGCACGGCCTCGCTGTTCTCGTCCATGGAGCCGGCGACGCTGACGCTGGAGCAGGCGCTCGAGCTCCTGCGCATCCCACGCACGGTCGGGACCGACCCCGAGACCGGCGAGGACATCGTGGCCCACAACGGGAGGTTCGGCCCGTATCTCAAGCGCGGGTCCGACACGCGCAGCCTGACCAGCGAGGAGCAGCTGCTGAGCGTGACGCTCGACGAGGCCCAGGCGCTCTTCGCGCAGCCCAAGCAGCGCAGGGGCCGGGCGGCCGCGGCGCCGCTGCGCGAGCTCGGGACCGACCCCACCACGAACCTGCCCGTCGTCGTGAAGGAGGGGCGCTTCGGTCCCTACGTGACCGACGGCACCACCAACGCCAGCCTGCGCAAGGGCGACGCCGCCGAGTCGATCGACATGGAGCGCGCCTCCGAGCTGCTCGCCGAGCGCCGCGCCGCCGGACCGTCGACGCGCAAGAAGAAGGCGGCCAAGAAGTCCGCCCCCGCCAAGAAGAAGGCCGCCCCCGCCAAGAAGAAGGCCGCGGCGAAGAAGGCGGGTGCCAGCAAGAAGGCCGCCACGAGCGCCGGCGCCGCCAAGAACGCGAGCGTCGTCCAGAAGGCCACGGGGGCGATGAAGGCCGCCCCGACCGATCCGTTCTGACATGCCGGCCCGGGGTCGCCTCATCGCGCTCGAGGGCATTGACGGATGCGGCAAGTCGACCCAGGCACGGGCACTGGCCGACGCGCTCGGGGCGCGGCTGACCCACGAGCCCGGGGCTACGGCGGTTGGCGCGCTGTTGCGCGAGCTCCTTCTCGCGCCCGACTCGCCCTCTCCCTCGCCGCGGGCCGAGGCATTGCTGATGGCGGCCGACCGGGCCGAGCACGTGGCGCTCGTGATCGAGCCGGCGCTGGCCGCCGGCCACTGGGTGGTCAGCGACCGCTACTCGGCATCGACCATCGCCTACCAGGGCTACGGGCGGGGCCTCGACCCGGCCCGCCTGGCCGAGCTGGTGACGTGGGCCGCGGCGGGACTGGCGGCGGACTTGTCGGTCCTGGTCGACGTGACCGTCGAGGTGGCAGCCGCCCGCCTGGCCGCGGGCGGGCGTGGCGGCGCGGACCGCATGGAGCGGCTCGGCCCCGAGTTCGCCACGCGGGTCCGCCACGGTTTCCTCGCCCAGGCGGCCGAGGACACGGCGCACTGGCTCGTCGTCGACGGCAGCGCAGACGTCGAGACGGTGGCGGCGCATATCGTGGCGTCCGTGCGCGAGCGGTTCGGTGACGCGCCGGCCCCGGGCCGGTGAGCGAGGAGCGCCCGGCTCCCGAGCTCTTCGCCGGCGTCGTGGGGCAGGAGGAGGCGGTGGCGGCCCTGCGAGCGGCGGCGGTCAACCCGGTCCACGCCTACCTGTTCCGCGGCCCCGCCGGCAACGGCGGCCTGGCGGCGGCCCACGGGTTCGCGGCCGCGCTGCTGTGCCCCGACGGTGGGTGCGGCCGTTGCGCCACCTGCCGGGCCGCTCTGGCGGGGACGGACCCCGACCTCCACATCATCCGCCGGACCGGCGCGTCGATCTCCATCGCGGACATCCGACAGGTCGTGGCACTGGCGCAGCGGCGCCCGCTGCACTCGAAGCGCCAGGTGATCATCGTCCTCGACGTGCATCTCGCTGCGTTGCGCGCGCCCGCGCTGCTCAAGACCCTGGAGGAGCCGCCGGGGGACACGGTCTTCGTCCTGCTGACCGACGAGGTGATCCCCGAACTGGTGACGGTGGCCAGCCGGTCCGTCGAGATCCCGTTCCCGCCGGTGCCACGCGACGTCATGGTGCGCTGGCTCACGTCGACGGGCGTGCCGCCCGATATGGCCGCCGTCGTGGCGGACAGCAGCGGCGGCAACCCCGAACGAGCCCGGGTCACGGTCGAGGACCCCGACGTTTCGGCACGGGTCGATCTCTGGACGTCGGTACCGGACGAGCTGACCGCCTCGGGCATGACGGCTGCCGGGCTGACACGGCGCGTGCTCGAGTCGGCCGACCGAGCTGTGGAGCCCCTCCGCGTCGCCCACGCGCGTGAGATCGAGACGCTCGCCGCGGCGGCCAAGGAGATGGGCGAGCGCGGGCTGCCCGGGCGCAAGGAGATTGTGGACCAGCACCAGCGCGAGGAGCGCCGCTTCCGCACCGACGCCCTGCGGGCCGGCCTCGGCATCCTGGCCCGGACCTACCGGGGCCGGGTCGTCACCGCCGCGGCCACCGGTGCCGTGGGGGTGGGAGACGAGGACGTGCGGAGTGCCGCCGCCGCGGTCGGGTTGATCACCGAGACCGCGGAGGCCCTCCCGCGCAACCCGAACGAGGCGCTCCTCCTGCAGTCCCTCTTCGTGCGGCTGGCGGCGCTGGCAGCCTGACATAGGCACGCGGGCGATGCCGGTCGGTGCGTACAGCACGACGACCGGGTCAGCCAGCTGGCGGACCGGGTGATCGAGCTGGCCCCGCACTTCTCCGACGCAGACCGCCAGCCCGAAGAGGTCCACCTCAAGGAAGGGGAGATCCTGTTCCGACAGGGTGAACGGGGAGAGCTCATCTACCAGGTGCAGTCCGGCCTGCTCGAGGTGTACCGCGAGCTGGCCGACGGCGGCACCGAGGTGCTGGCCCGGGTAGAGCCGGGTAATTACATCGGTGAGCTCGGCCCGATCCTGAACCTGCCCCGCAGTGCCTCGGTACGGGCCCTGTGGGACACGGTCGTGGTCGGGTACACGGTCCGGGCGTTCCGCAAGGAGCATCCGCACCACCTGGCGGAGCAGGTTGGCACGTAGCGCCGGAGGCGACAGGAACTCCCGATGTGGCGTTCCTCTCAACGAAGGTTGCACCCGGTGCGTAGCATCGGGGGCGACGGGAGAAATCGGGAGAGCCGGCATGTCGGGGAGTGAGACGGCGGGTAACGCGGGCCCTGCGGCGCCCGGCGCGCCTCCGCTCGAAGTCCGCGTCCTCGGCCCGGTGGAGGTCGCCCGGGAAGGCCGGGTCGTCGACATCGGGGGAGTGAAGGCCCGGGCCCTGATCGCCCGCCTCCTCATCGACCGCGGCCTGGTCGTCTCGGTCGACCGGCTGGTGGACTCGCTGTGGGGCGACCACGAGGGGGAGGGAGCCGAGATCGCGCTGCGGTCGACCATCTCGCGTGTGCGCAAGCGCCTGCGCGAGGCCGGTGCGCCGGAGGAGCTCATCCTGACCCGTGCCCCGGGGTACGTACTGGACGCCCCGGCCGAAGTGACCGACGCCCACCGGTTCGAGCAGCTGGTGGTGGAGGGCCGCCGCCAGCTCGGCCGTCGACGGCCCAGCGAGGCGACGCGCCTCCTCAAGGAGGCCCAGGGCCTCTGGCGCGGCCAGGCCTACAGCGAGGTGAGGGACGAGCCCTTCGCCCGCGCCGAGGCCCGCCGGCTGGAGGAGCTGCTCCTCGCGGCAACCGAGATGAGGATCGACGCCGAGCTGACGATGGGGCTCCACCAGGGTCTCATCGGCGAGCTGGAGACCCTGACCAGCGCCAACCCGATGCGCGAGCGGCTGTGGTCGCAGCGCATGCTGGCGCTCTACCGATGCGGCCGGCAGGCCGAGGCGCTGCGGGTCTTCCAGGACCTGCGGTCGATCCTGGTCGCCGAGCTGGGGATCGATCCCGGGCACGAAGTGACCTGGATGGAGCACGCCATCCTCACCCAGGAGCCCGGCCTCGACTTCCCCGTTCCCCCCGAGCACGACGCCGAGGCCCCGGGCGACCCTCCCGCAGTGGCCGCGACCCCCGGGTACCACCTCCGGGTGCCCACGACATCGAACGAGTCCCCGTTCGTCGGGCGCGAGTACGAGTCGGCCCAGCTGCGCTCCTGGTGGGGGTCGGTGCGCGCGGGCGAGGGACGGCTGCTGTTAGTGGACGGTGATCCCGGGATCGGAAAGACGCGCCTGGTGGCCGAGCTGGCGAGCGCCGTCGACGCGGACCGTGCGCTGGTGCTCTGGGGACGCTGCGACGAGGACCCGGTGGCACCCTTCCAGCCCTTTGCCGAGGCTCTGGGCCGGTACTTCCAGTCGGTCTCGGCCGACCGGATCTCGCATATGCCGGACTGGCAGCTCACCGAGCTCTCCCGCCTCGTCGTCCGCCTGCGCGAGTACGTGCCTCTGCTCGAGGAGGAGGCTGGGGACCCCGAGAGCGAGCGCCACCGGTTCTTCGAGGCGGTCACGGCCACGCTGAACGAACTTTCCGAGCGCCGCAGCATGCTGCTGGTCGTCGACAACCTGCACCGTGCCGACCAACCCACGCTGCTGCTCCTGCGCCACGTCCTGCGGAGCATCGACGAC
>JBEKVF010000186.1:0-5596 GCA_049514295.1 Acidimicrobiales bacterium | reverse complement strand
CGGCTCGACGAAGGGGATGGGGGCGACGCGACGGCCGGCTTCTTCGGCAATCAGCGCGAGCTCGAGGAGGCCGCCGCCGCCGCCCCCGATGTCTTCGGGGATGCCCACCCCCAGTGCGCCGGTGGCGATCAGGTGGGTCCAGAGGTCGGGGTCATGGCCCAACGGCTCGGCGGCGCGCACCCGGGCCGGATCCGCTTCCTTGCCGAAGAGGGCGGAAAACGTCTGCCGGACGAACTGCTGGTCCTCAGTCAGCGCGAGGTTCACGCGAGCAATCCCCTCCTCACGGCAGTTCGGTTCCTTGACGCCTTCAGGGTGCGAGAATAAGCTTCTACTTTTAGAAAAGTCAAGACTGCGCTCTTTACGCTGTGCCGTATGCACGGAGACGTGACCAGTCTCGAGTGGGGGTTCCGTGTCGCACGGCAGCATCGAGTTCGATCCGTTCTCCGACACCTTCTTCGACGATCCTTCTGCGACCTACGCGCGGCTGCGCGACGAGGCCCCCGTCTACTTCAACGAGAAGTACGGCTTCTACGCGCTGTCCCGCCACGCCGACGTGGTGGCGGCGCACGGCGATCCGGTCCGGTTCGTCAGCTCGTACGGCGTGACCCTCGAGCTGCTGCTCAAGAAGCAGCCCATGAACACCAACATGATGATCGTGATGGATCCCCCAGAGCACACCCAGATGAGAAAGCTCGTGAGCCAGGCGTTCAGTCGCAATGCGATCGGAAGCCTCGAGCCGCTCATCGCCGAGGTGATCGCGGGATACCTGGACGCCCTCGCCGATCGGAACGAATTCGACCTGGTGGCGGAATTCGCAGCACTGTTCCCGGTTGAGGTCATCTCGACCATCCTCGGTGTACCCGAGGGCGAACGTCAGCAGGTGCGTCTCTGGGTCGACATGTTCTTGCACCGCGAGGAGGGCAATCCCAACACGACCCAAGAGGGGATGGAGGCCACGTTGCACATGGCGGGGTACTTCCTGGATCTGGTCCGCGTCAAGCGTCGCAAACCCGATGGTCTCTTGATCAGCAAGCTCATCAAGGCGGTCCTGCTCGACGACGACGGGCGGGAGCAGCGACTGAGTGACGAGGACGTTGCGGCCTTCTCCGTGCTCATTGCTGGTGCGGGGAGCGAGACCGTGACCAAGCTGATCGGAAGTGGAGTCGTCCTCTTCGACGAGCATCCCGCACAATGGGAGCTCGTGCAGGCCGACAAGGGGCTGATACCCCACGCCGTCGAAGAGATACTCCGGATGCACCCACCTTCTCAGTACCAGGGTCGGTTCGCGACGGCTCCGGTGGAATTCGACGGAGGTACGATCCCCGCAGATTCTCCCGTGATCCTCTTGACCGGCGCGGCAACGCGCGATCCCCGGGCCTACGAGCGACCCGACACCTTCGACATCGGACGGGGTGGCCGTACCACGCTGGCCTTCGGCTACGGCGTGCATGGCTGCCTCGGTGCCTGGCTCGCCCGGCTGGAGTCCAACCTTGCTTTCGGGGGCATCCGTGCACGTTGGCCACACTTCGAGGTGCAGCACGACGGGTTGCGAAGGGTCAAAATGGCGAATGTCGCCGGGTACTCCAACGTCCCGGTGGTTGTTCCGTAGTTCGGCGGCACCGATGGCGTCCATGACTGATCCGCTGCGCCGGTATGGCCTGCCCCCCGGGTTGGAAAATCTCCCCGCGTCCGTACCCGCGGCCTTGCAGCGGCGTCTCGGGAACGGAGCCGATCCCTTCGTCGTCGGCGTCGACTTCCGATTGACCTTTGCGGAGGCGGACTCCCAAAGTGCCGAGTTGGCCGGCCGGCTGCTGGCTAGCGGCATCGGCAAGGGAACTCGGGTGGGACTGCTCTTTGCGAACGGACCGGCGTGGGCGGTGACCTGGCTCGCCCTGGCTCGTATCGGCGCCCTCAGCGTTCCCCTTTCCACGTTCGCTCCGGGGGCCGAACTGGCCCGGATGTTACGCCAGACCGACATCCATGCGCTGTTGATGGGCGCAACGTTCGGAAGCGAGCGCATGACGACCCGCCTCGAGTCGGGCTTGACCGGATTGGCCCGGAGCCCTGCCGATCTGCAGCTTGAGGAGGCACCGTTCCTGCGCTGGGTCCATGTCGAAGGGGAGCCCCCCAGTTGGTCGCGCGCCCTCCCAGCCCCGCTCACCGCACCACTGGTGCGCGCGGCCGAATCAGAGGTCACTCCCGCCGACGCCTTGGCCATCATCAACACCTCGGGTGCGACGGCTGCCCCGAAGTCCGTCGTGCACACGCATGGGTCGCTGGTCCGTCACGCCGCGCTCTTGGCGGAACGGCGGGGGCTGACCAGCGAGGACCGCATCTATTCACCGATGCCCTTCTTTTGGGTCGGAGGCCTCACCATGGTGCTGCTCGCCGCCCTGGTTTCGGGGGCGGCCTCCGTCGTGCAGGAGCGCTTCGAGCCGGGGGAGGCGCTCGACCTGATTGAGCGGGAGCGGGTGACACAGGTGTCGTGCTGGCCCAACGCGTCGCGTCAGATGGCCGACCACCCGACCTTCGCGCAGCGGGACCTGCGCTCGGTGCGCGGCGGCACGCTCGTCGAGGCGTTGCCACCCGAGTACCGCCCGCCCACGGGCGACCGTACGCCGAACGTGCTGGGCATGACGGAGACTGGGGGACCGCACACAGGTCCCGACGACGCCTACGCCGTGCTGCCCGAATCGCTGCGGGGGACGATGGGCCGCTCCCTGTCGGGGATGGAGCACGTCGTCGTCGACGCCGGCACCGGTGCGGAATTGCCGGCCGGCGAGAAGGGCGAGCTGTTGCTTCGGGGGGCCTTCCTGATGGACGGGTTCTACAAGCGGGAGCGCCACGAGACGTTCACGCCAGACGGGTGGTACGCCACCGGCGACCTGGGGTGGTTCGGTGCGGACGGCCATCTCCGCTTTTCTGGCCGCCGGACGGCCATGATCAAGACGGGTGGGTCCAATGTGGCGCCGGCCGAGGTCGAGACGGCGTTGACGGAGATGCCGGCTGTGCGCGAGGCGTTCGTGTTCGGGATTCCGGCGGGGGAGCGCGGCGAGGATGTGGCTGCCGTGGTGGTTCCCCAGAGTCCCGATGCCGTGGAGGCTGCCGCGCTGAGCACTTCGCTCCGGGACGTGCTCTCGAGTTACAAGATCCCGAGGCACCTGCGCATTGTCGAGGAAAAGGATCTCCCGAAGCTCCCGACTGGGAAAGTCGACCTGGCATCCCTGCGCGCTCTCTTCAAGGAGGCGTGAGCATCTACAGGCCCATGCCGAGCCCGCCATCGACGGCGATCACCGCGCCGGTGACGTAGGACGCGTCATCGTGCACGAGGGAGGCGACGACATGCGCCAACTCCTCGGGCCGGCCGTACCGTCCGACCGGCACGCTGCGCTCGACGGCTTTCGCATCGGTCAAGGTCAGCTCGATCAGAAGGTCGGTTGAGAAGCCGCCGGGGATGACGCAGTTGACGGTGATGCCTGCCCGCGCCACCGAGCGGGCGAGCGAGCGGGTGAGGCCAACGAGTCCCGCTTTGGCGGCGGCGTAGTCGATCTGGAACGGGCTTCCCATGACGGCCGTCACCGATCCGATGTTGACGATCCTGCCGAAACGTTCCTGCCGCATGGGGACGATGGCAGCCTGCGACAAGTGGAATGCTCCCGTGAGATTGACACGCAGCGTGTCGTCCCAGTCCTTGCCACTGAGATCGGCCAACTTGTGCTCGTGCAACGCCCCGGCGTTGTTGACGAGGTAGTCGACCCGCCCATTCTTCGCGACCACGTCAGCGATGAGCTCGCGACAGGAGTCGGGATCACCCACGTCGACACGATGCGTGGTCACGACGCCGGCCGACCGGTGTTGCGCCACGAAGCGCTCGGCGGCTGCGTCGTCCTCGTGGTAGGCCGCGGTAACAATCGTCCCCTCGGCGGCCAGACGAGTGGCAATGGCCGCACCGAGCCCGCGCGTGCCTCCGGTGACCACCGCGACGCGCGTGCTCGCGTCAGACATCCCGTTCGCCCGCAGCGCGTTCGGAGTGCTGTTGGACTGTTGCTTGCAGCTCCGAGGTCTCGAAGCTCTGGGACTCTGCGTCGAGGGCGAACTCGAAGCCGGCCAGGGCGGCCGACTCCACTTGGAGGTTGAGGGCGCGTTTCGTGGAACGGACAGAATGGGGGGAGAGCCCGGCCAAGCGATCGGCCAGCGTCATCGCCTCCGCCAGCAGGGCGTCGCGCTCCACCACTCGGTGGATCAGGCCTAGGCGGTAGGCCTCAGCTGCCGGCATGCGATCGCCGGTGAGCAGATAGGCGCGCGCCGCTGGAACACCGGCAAGCAAAGGCCAGAGGATCGCGCTGCCATCTCCGGGCACCAGGCCGATGCTCACCCTGGGTTCGGCCAGGTAGGCCTGCTCCGCCATGAGCACGATGTCACAGAGCAGGGCCAGGGTGGCCCCGGCGCCGACGGCCGGGCCGTTCACCGCCGCGATCACCGGGACCTCGAGTGCGACCAGCGACCAGAAGAGGGTTCGGCTTTGGTTGAGGGTGGCCCGACGAAGGTCGGCGTCCTCCTGCATCTGCTCAATGAGACCGAAGTCGCCTCCGGCGCTGAAGGCGTCACCCGCTCCGGTGAGGACGACGGCGCGGACCTCGGGCTCGGCGGCTACCGTGCGCACGGCCGACAGCATCGCCGCGTGCAGGGGACCGTCGAGGGCGTTGCGGCTGGCCGGTCGGTTCAGGGTGAGGACCCGGACCCGGGACCCCTCGCTCCGAAGGATGGCGTCGTCGGTGCCTGGCTCGTTCACAGCTGCACCAGCCGGGGCGCCTCACCCCGTTCGACCAGTCGCCGGCCCAACTCAGGCGCCAGCTCCGCCCCACTGCCGAGCATCCGTTCGAGCACGACGGCGCGCTTCATGAAGCGGTGGAACGGGTGTTCGGCGGTGAACCCGACCCCGGCCAGGAGCTGTTGGGTGTTGGCCGCCGTCACCCCGACGGCCTTGCCGGTCACCACCTTGGCGGTTGCCGCGGCCAGGGGTAGGTCGTCGCTCTCCCAGGCGGTGGTCGTGCTGCAGTCGGCGGCGGTCGTCGCGACATGGGCCTCGACCAGTTTGTGGCGCACGGCCTGGAAGGTCCCGACCAGCCGGCCGAACTGCGCTCGCTCGGAGACGTGTGAGCGCGCCTGCTCAATCATGACGGAGAGAGCAGCCACGATCTGGCGGCACAGGGCCAGTCGCCCTCGCGCTTGCGCCGCCTCCCACCACCCATCCGCTCCGTCGCCTTTGGCGAGCACCCTCATCTGGCCCGTGGTCCCAAACACGGCGTATGCACCGAGGCCGGGATCGAGCCCTTGTCGCCGCTCGATCTGAAGGTCCTGGGGTTCCACGGCGACGGCGAGCCTTTCTCGATGAGGGGAGCCCGCGGCGACCACGAGCATGGCGGTCTCGTCGCGCGGCCCGAGGAGGATGCCGTCGACCGTTACCTTTCCGTCCTGGAGCGCGCCCGGGCGAGTGCTGCCCGGCCGGGGCAGGATGACGCTGACCGGGCCAGCGATGCCGAGTGCCTGCACATCGGCGGCCAGCACATCGTGCAGCGCCGCCGACCACGTCCCA
>JBEKVF010000185.1:0-7904 GCA_049514295.1 Acidimicrobiales bacterium | reverse complement strand
ACGCACAACAGACCGCCGACGAAGTCCGTCGGGTCGCGGCAAAAGGTTGTCACTCGCTCAGCTTCACGGAGAATCCTGCCGCGCTGGGCTACCCGAGCTTCCACGACGACTACTGGGACCCGGTGTGGCAGGCGTGCTGCGACACCGGGACGGTGCTCGCCATTCACCTGGGCTCGTCGGGGCGGCTCTCCATTCCCGCCGTCGACTCACCGCCGGACGTGATGATCACGCTCCAGCCGATGAACATCCAGTCGGCGGCCGCCGATCTGCTTTGGTCCCGGGTACTCAAGAACTACCCGGACCTCCGGGTGGCGCTGTCCGAGGGCGGCACGGGATGGGTTCCCTACTTCCTCTCGCGGGTCGACCGGACCTTCGAGATGCACCGCGCCTGGACGCTGCAGGACTTCGGCGGCCGGCTCCCGAGCGAGGTGTTCCGGGAGCACTTCCTGACCTGTTTCATCAGCGATCCGGTCGGGATCTCATTGCGCCACGAGATTGGCATCGACAACATCGCCTGGGAGGCCGACTACCCGCACAGCGACTCCATGTGGCCCAACGCGCCGGAGGAACTGGGGGTCGAATTCGCGAAGTACTCCGTCTCGGCGGACGACGCCCGCAAAATGACACACGAGAACGCAATGCGCTGGTTCTCGTTCGATCCCTTCGCCCAGATCGCCAAGGCGGACGCCACGGTGGGTGCGCTCCGACGCAAGGCGGCTGGTCACGATGTGTCCGTCATGTCCCGGAGCACCCGGGTTCGCACCGCTGACGAGAAGCTCGAGGGATTCCGCTCCCGCGCCCGGCGTGCCGTCGCCGCAGCGGGAAACTGAGCGCTTTCCCCACCGGTCATCCGCGAGGTCGCGACTTTCGATGATGCATCTCACTCGGCACGCGGTTCACCCACGGCCGATCAGCCCATTCTTGAGGAATTGTTGGTAACGATGGCGAAGCGGCAGATGTCCTTGGTGGGTTTCATGCAGGCCGGGAGCACGACGGTCTACGCCGGGTCCTGGCGGCATCCCGACACCGAGCACGGGTTCCTGAAGGCCAGCTACTACGCGAAGCTCGGCCGGACCCTCGAAGAGGGCTGCTTCGACATGATGTTCTTCGACGATCGGCTGGCCATGCCCGGAATCTACGGCGGATCCGTCGCCGAAGCCGTCCGTCTCGGGGCCCGGCCGGTCAAGCTGGACCTCAGCATCGTGCTCGGCGTGATCGCCGGTGTGACGGACCGGATCGGGCTCGGCGCGACGTACTCGACCACCTACTACTCCCCGTTCCACGTCGCCCGTACCTTTGCCACGCTGGATCACCTCTCCGGTGGTCGAGCCGCCTGGAACATCGTCACCTCCGTCAACGACAGCGAGGCGCAGAACTACGGCTTCAGTGAGCACCTCGGCCACGCAGTCCGCTACGACAGGGCTGACGAATTCCTCGAGGTGACGACCGGTCTCTGGGACACGTGGGAGGACGATGCGCTCGTGCTCGACCGCGCCGGCGGGTGCTTCGCGGATCCTGACAAGGTGCACGAGCTCGACCACGAGGGCAAGTGGTTCAGCTCCCGCGGGCCCCTCACGGTGCCAAGGAGCCCGCAGGGGCGACCGGTGCTGCTCCAGGCGGGCTCGTCGGGCCGGGGTCGTGAGTTCGCCGCCCGCTGGGCCGAGCTGATCTTCACGGGCGACCCCGATATGGACATCGCTCGTGCGCACTATCACGATCAGAAGGAGTCGATCGAGGCGGCCGGTCGAGATCCGCAGTCGGTGAAGATGCTGCCAATGGTCTACACGGTTGTGGGCGAATCTCGCGCTCATGCGGAGGAGCGCGAGGACCTGTTCCTCAACTCGCTGGTCGATCCGAAGGCATCGCTGACCTTGCTGTCCGAGCTCATGAACTACGACTTCTCCGGCATGGAGCTCGACGACCCGATCACCGACGAACTTATCGGCTCGGTGTCCGGCATTCGCGGACTCGTGCAGAATCTCCGCACGCACATCGGGGGAGACACCGTGACGCTTGGCGATCTGGCCGGCCACCGGGCGACCCTGCTCCAGGGCCCTCGTTTCGTCGGCACGGGGACCGAGGTCGCCGACCAGATGGAGGAGTGGATCGAGTCCGAGGCCTGTGACGGGTTCGTCGTCGCCGCCACCCACACCCCCGGCGCCTACGAAGACGTGGTCCGGATGGTGGTTCCCGAATTGCAACGCCGAGGCGTGTTCCGTGAGCGCTACACGGGTGAGACGCTGCGCGACACCCTGGGCATCGCCCGCCCGGACGTCGCGCACCATGGCTGATTCGCGGGGACCGGGTCGTCCAATGGGCCACCGGGAACATCGGCACACGCTCCTTGCTCGGCGTCATCGAGCATCCCGCCATGACGCTGGCCGGGCTCTACGTGTACTCGCCGGAGAAGGTCGGCCGTGACGCCGGCGAGCTCTGCGGGCTCGGCCCGACCGGCGTCCTTGCCACACGGGATATCGAGGAGATCCTGGCCCTCGAGGCCGATTGTGTCCTGTACATGCCGCGGGCCTGCGATTACGACGACGTGTGCCGGCTGCTGGAGTCCGGCACCAACATCGTGACCACGCGCCGTGAGTTCCATCACCCCGCCTCCATGGACCCCTCCGCACGTGAGCGTGTCGAGGCCGCCTGCCAGCGAGGCGGCACTTCCATCCACAGCACCGGGAGCAGCCCGGGGTTCATCTCCGAGGCCGTGCCGCTCGTGTTGGCTTCGATCCAGCGGCGGCTCGAGAGCCTGACCATTGAGGAATACGCCGACTTGTCCAAGCGCGACTCGCCCGTGCTGTTGTTCGACCTGATGGGATTCGGTTCGGACCCCGGCGACTTCGATCCCGGACGGTGGGCCCACGGCGCCCAGAGCTTCGGGCCGTCGCTCCGGCTCGTGGGCGAAGCGCTGGGCCTTCCTCTCGACTCGGTGGAGGCCAGCGGTGAAGTGGCGGTCGCTCGCCAGACGACGGAGATAGCTGCCGGGACGATCAACGCCGGCACCGTGGCGGCGCAGAGGATGAAGGTCCAGGGCATGCGCGGTGGCGATCCCCTTATCAGCTTCGTCGCCACCTGGTACTGCACGGCCGATCTCGAGCCATCCTTGGATATCCACCCGACGGGATGGCGGCTGTCGGTTGCCGGTGATGCTCCCCTGGACGTCGAGATGCGATTCGCGTTTCCATTGGAGGACATGGCCGAGCGGACGCCGGGCTACACCGCGAACAGGGCCGTCAATGCCGTGCCGATCGTCTGTGCGGCGGCGCCCGGCATCCGCACGACGGTTGACCTGCCGCAGATCTTCGGGACGCTGGGGGAGGGGGCACCGACGTTCCTCCCGGACCGGTCGGGGTGATGCGGCCACTTCCCGAACTGACGTCCGCCACGGAGTGGTTCTGGGCCTCCGGCTCAGACGGCCGGCTGCGCATTCAAGGATGCACGGCGTGCGCCACCCTGGTCCATCCTCCGGTGCCGATCTGCCCGGCGTGCCGGAGCACCGCATGGGAGCCGACGGTCGTCTCCGGCCGGGGCTCGGTCGTCGGCTTCACGGTGAACCATCACCTCTGGCACCCCTCTTTCGAGCCTCCCTATGCCATCGCGGTCGTGGCCCTCGCCGAGGACCCCGGTGTCCGTCTCACCACCTCCATCGTGGGCTGTGATCCGGCCGACGTCCATGTCGGGCAGGACGTCGTCGTCCGCTTCGAGCAGCACGAGGACGTCTGGCTGCCGTTGTTCGAGCCGACGGGTGCTCCGGACGTCGCCGATCCCGTTCCCGAGCCCGAGCGACCGGTCCCGCGTCCGCCGCTGCAGGGCGAGCGTTTCGAGCACCGTGCCGTTCTCTCGGGTGTGGGGCGCTCGGCCATCGGCCGGCGGCTCATGGTCGATCCGCTTTCCATGACCGTCGATGCCTGTCTCGAGGCAGTCGCCGATGCCGGGCTGGAGCTCAGTGACATCGACGGCCTGTCGACGTATCCGGGCCCGGCCGGCATGGGCATGAGCGAGGGGGGCGTCGCCGCAGTGGAGGAGGCGCTCCGTCTTCACCCCACGTGGATCAACGGAGGCGGGGACCTCCCGGGTCAAGGTGGCGCGGTCGTCGCCGCCATGCTCGCCGTTGCCTCCGGCCTCTGCCGCCATGTCCTGTGCTTCCGGACCGTCTGGGAGTCGTCGTTCGCCGCCCTTCGCCTCGGCGGCGCGGGAGGAGCGCGGGCGTCCGGTCAATCGGCGTGGCGAACGCCTTTCGGGGCGCTGTCGGCCGCGAACTGGATCGCCATGAATGCCAACCAGTACCTGCATCGGTACGGCGCACCGCGCGAGATGCTCGGACTCATCGCACTGAACGGGCGCGCCAACGCGGCACGCAACCCGGCAGCCATCTACCGGGAGCCGATGACCATGGACGACTACCTGTCGGCGCGGCCGATCACGTCTCCGTTCGGGCTCTTCGACTGCGACGTTCCCTGTGACGGATCGGTCGCCATCGTCGTGTCGGATGCGGCGGTGGCCGGCGACCTCCCGCGGCCGGCGGTCCGCGTCGAGGCCGTAGGGACCCAGATCACCGAGCGCGTCTCGTGGGACCAGGGCACGATCACCCACGAGCCCCAGGTCATCGGCCAGGCTGCGCACCTCTGGTCCCGGTCCGGCCTCGGGCCCGCGGACGTCGACGTCGCGCTCGTCTACGACGGGTTCACGTTCAACGCCATCTCGTGGCTCGAGGCCCTCGGGTTCTGCGAATTCGGAGAGGCCTATGAGTGGCTCGACCAGGGACGGCGGATCGCCCTCGACGGTGAGCTGCCGGTGAACCCCCACGGGGGGCAACTCTCCGAGGGGCGCCTCCACGGGTTCGGCTTCCTCTACGAAGCCGTGCAGCAGCTCAGGCACGACGCCGGGGCGAGGCAGGTGCGAGATGCCGCCACCGCAGTCGTCTCGACGGGTGGCGGCGCGCCGTCGGGTGTCTTCCTCCTCCAGCGTGATGGGGTGTGAGGTCGTGAGCCACCGAGCCGGGCGCACCGCTGCCCGCCCGGATGGGAGTAGAGGTATCCTCTCAGATCTGGAAAGCTGTGTCTCCAGATGGACCAACTTGTATTCTCACTGTATCGTCGGCACCCGGCCTCGCGGCGTGGGCAGGCCGCCGACGACTGAGGAACAGGGCGAACCATGTTGCTGGCGTTGAGCTCCGATCAGGAGCTCTTCCGGGAGACCACGGCGAAGCTGCTCGACGAGCTCGTGCCGGTTGGTGAGCTCCGCCGCCTGCGCGACGACCCGGATGGCTTCGACCGCGAGTACTGGCGCCGCGGGGCGGAGCTGGGGTGGACGTCGCTCCTGGTCGGCGAGGAGCACGGTGGCGGCTCCATCGGCGGCCAGGGGCTCGTCGACTTGGCGCTGGTGGCCTACGAGTTCGGGCGTCATGCCGCACCGGGGCCGCTCCTCGTGACCAACATTGTCGCCGCCACGCTCGACGAGACCGGTGGTGAAGGGTTCGACGGCGTGATCAAGGAGCTGCTCTCGGGAGAGTCGGTGGCCACGTGGTGCCTGGGTGAGCCACCGCCGGAAGATGGGCTCGGCGGGATCCACCTCGACGTGCGCGTCGAAGGGGACGAGGTTGTGCTCAACGGGGTCAAGCGTCCGGTCGAATCGGGGGCCCGGGCCGACTACCTCCTCGTGACCGGTCGCACCGGGCCCGGGCTCACGCAGATACTCGTCCCGGCCGGATCTGCAGGTGTGTCCGTGTCCGCTATGCACTCGGCCGACGTGACCCGCCGGTTCTCCGTCGTCGCGTTCGACGACCTCCGGGTGCCATTGCACAGCCTCGTCGGAGAAGCCGGTACGGCCGACGAGCAGGTCGAGCGGCAGCTCGGTCGCGCCGTCGCGATCGGCAACGCCGAGGCGGTAGGGGCGATGCAGACTGCATTCGACATGACCGTCGAGTGGGCGTTCGATCGATACTCCTTCGGTCGACCTCTGGCGTCGTACCAGGAGCTCAAGCACCGGTTCGCGGACATGAAGTCCTGGCTCGAGGCGAGCCATGCCGTGAGTGACGCCGCCATTGCCGCCGCCGCCGCCGGTTCCCCCGATGCAGCAGAGCTTCTCGGTGCGGCCAAGTCCTTCATCGGCGACTTCGGCGGTGAGTTGATGCAGGATTGCGTACAGATCCATGGTGGCATCGGAGTGACCTTCGAACACGATCTCCACCTCTACCTGCGCCGCCATACCGTGAACCGGGTGTTGTACGGAACACCGGCAGAACATCGCCAGCGCCTGGCCGATATCGTCGAGCAGCAGGAGGACTTGGCGTGAGCGATCCTGGTATGGGGGACATCGAGACCTTCCGGCAACGGGCCCGCGACTTCGTGCGCGCCAATCTGCGACCGGCCTCGGCGCGCACGGCGGCCGGCGCGCTGCGGAACGATCGAACCGACGACGAGGAGCTCGCCGAGGTCGCCCGTGAGCGCGTGGTGCAGCGGATGCTGTTCGACGCCGGCTTGGCGGGCATCTGCTTCCCCCGCGAGTACGGCGGGCAGGGCCTGACGCCCGCACACCAGAAGGTGCTCAACGAGGAGCTGGCCGGCTATGAGTTTCCGACCCGGCTCCAGGCCCCGACGCTCTCGCCGTGTGCCGCCGTCCTCCTCGACTTCGGGACGGAGGAGCAGAAGCGCCGGCACATCCCCGCCATCCTGAAGGGCGAGGAGATCTGGATGCAGTTCCTCTCCGAGCCGAGTGGCGGTTCGGACGTGGCCGGCGCCCTCACCAGTGCGGTCCGGGACGGCGACGAATGGGTGCTCAACGGCTCGAAGATCTGGACGACGGGGGCGTGGTGGTCCGATTGGGGCCTGTGCCTGGCCCGGACCAACTGGGATGTGCCGAAGCACCGGGGACTGACGGTGTTCATCTTTCCCATCCGCCAAGAGGGCCTCGACGTGCATCGAATCGAGATGCTCAACGGCTCGAAGGAGTTCTGCCAGGAGTTCCTGACCGATGTCCGGGTACCCGACTCCGATCGGATCGGCGACGTCGACGACGGCTGGACGGTGGGCACCCGCTGGATGTTTCACGAACGCATGCTCACCAACTCGCCACTGGTCACCGTCCCGGTGGGATTCGGGCACGGCGGTACCGGTGTCTCCTCGCTCGTCGGTGTGGCGGCCCGCGATGCCGGCCGGCTGTCCGAGCCCCTCGTGCGAGACCTGATGGGCGAGGCCCGGATGCTCGACATCGTCGATCGCGAGCTGAGACTGCGCATCGGCGAGGGAATCGCGACCGGGTCGATGGCCGACCAGTCGGCCGCGATCACGCGGTTGTTTTCGGGGGTTTCCGCGAGCCGCATACGGACCATCGGAATCGAGATCGCCGGCACGGCCGGTGCGGCGTGGACCGACGACGACGGGCAACTGGCCTTCAGCTCGGACGACTACCTGATGCGGCAGGTGTCGTGCATCGGCGGCGGCACCACCGAGATGGCCCGCAACGTCATCAGCGAGCGCGTGCTCGGCATGCCGCGCGAGCGGTCGCTCGATCGCGACGTGCCGTTCCGCGACGTGCCGCGTGGCCGGACGTCCTCGCGCTCCTGAGCGGCGTACGTCTCCCGGCACGGAGTGAGTGACCGCCGGACCACCGGATCGACCCCAACTCGAGGGAGAGTGTCATGCCCCCAAGCAGGCCGACGACGGGCCGCTGGTTCGAAGATCTGAATCCTGGCTTGGTCATCGACCACGCCGTGACGCGCACCGTCACGGAAGCCGACAACACGCTGTTCTCGGTGCTCACCATGAACCCGCAACCCCTGCACCTCGACGAGTCGTTCGCAGCCACCACGGAGTTCGGCAGCCGTCTGGTCAACAGCCTGTTCACGCCTGGTGCTCTTCGTGCAACTGGCCGGGGGAGCGGAGCTCACGAGCGAGCTCGTC
>JBEKVF010000184.1:0-5630 GCA_049514295.1 Acidimicrobiales bacterium | reverse complement strand
ACCCTAGCGAGGCGCTCCCCCACCAGCGCCAAGCGTTCCATGGGCTGGACCAGCGCCACCCGCACGTGCTCCGCACCACCCTGCCCGTAGAGGTCACCCGGGCTGACGAGGATCCCCCCGTCGGTGGCGAGCCCCTCGGCCATGGCCCACGCGTCGGGCCAGCGGTCCGCCGGGACCGGGACCCACAGGTAGAAGCCCCCCTCGGGGGGCATGACCGGGCAGCCGTAGTCGCCCAGGACCCCTCCCAGGTAGACCAGGCGCTCCCGGTAGCGCGCCCGTTGGGCCTCCACGTGGACGTCGTCGGCCAGGGCGGCGACGCCGGCGGCCTGCGCCGGTCCCGGGACCATGAGGCCGGCGTGCTGGCGCACGGCCCGCAGGAACTCGACCAGCTCGGCGTCCCCGGCGTAGAAGCCGACGCGCACGCCGGCCAGGTTCGAGCGCTTGGAGAGGGAGTGCACCGCCACCACGCCGTCGCGACCGTGCTGGAGCACCGAGCGGGGCGGGCCGTCCCAGGTGAACTCGGCGTAGCACTCGTCGGAGAACAGCGGGACGCCGTGCGCACGCCCCCAGGCCGCCTCCGCCCCGAGGTCCCCGAGGCCTCCGGTCGGGTTCGAGGGCGAGTTCGACCACAGCACCAGGGCGCGCTCGGCGTCGGAGCGGTCGATGGCGTCGAGATCGAGGCCACCCAGCCGCCCCGGCGCGGGCGGGACAGGGACGGCGCGACACCCGGCCAGCTCGGCCCCCATGGCGTATGTCGGATAGGACACCGCCGGGTACAGCACCGTGTCTTTCTGCGGCTCGCGCAGGCGGAGCACGTGCGGCACGGAGGCGACCAGCTCCTTGGTCCCCACGCACGCAGCGACCGACGACAGCGGCGGCTCCGCCAGGCCGAAGCGGCGGGTGAGCCATTCCGCCGCCGCCTCGCGCAGCTGTGGGCTGCCCGCCGAGGCGGGGTAGCCGCGTTCGGTGTCCGACGACGCCAGCGCGTCCACGACGACGCGCGCCGGAGGGTCGCACGGCGTCCCGATGGAGCAGTCGACCATGCCGCCCTCGTGCGCATCGGCCAGCTTGGCCAGACCCTGGAGCCGGTCATAGGGGTACGGCGGCAGGCGGAAGGTCATGGCGCCGCCACGAACTCGGCGAAGCGGGCCCGGCCCACGTCGTCCAGCACCACCTGCAACGTGGCCGACTCCTCGCCGTCGCTCTGGCCCACCACCTCGCCCTCGCGATGGATGGCGGCGAGAACGTCGCCCCGTGACCAGGGCACCACGAGCTTCACCACCCGGTCCGAGCCACGGAGCCGGTCACCGATGACGCGCAGCAGCTCGTCGACCCCTTCGCCGGTGCGGGCCGAGATGAGCACGGCGCCCTCGATCCCGTGCGCCAGCGCCTTGGCCGACTCCGGCGCGCGGTCCGCTTTGTTCACGACCACCAGCTCGGGCACGTCGGCCGCCCCGATTTCGACCAGCACCTCGTGCACCGCCGCCATCTGGCCCTCGGCGTTCGCCGCGGTGCCGTCGACCACGTGCACGATCAGGTCGGCCAGGCGCACCGAGTCCAGGGTGGAGCGGAACGCCTCGACGAGCTCGTGCGGGAGCTTGCGCACGAAGCCGACCGTGTCCGTCACGAGCACCGTCTCGCCGCCGGGCAGCGACAGCTGGCGGGTGCGCGGGTCGAGCGTGACGAAGAGGCGGTTCTCCGCGGGCACCGCGGCGTCGGTCAACCGGTTCAGCAGCGTCGACTTCCCCGCGTTCGTGTACCCCACCAGTGCCAGCTCGCGATGGCGGCCGCGGGCGCGGCTGCGCCGCTGCAGCGACCGCGTGCGCTCGACGTCGCGCAGGTCGGCCTCGAGCCGGTGCATGCGGCGCACGAGACGGCGACGGTCCACCTCCAGCTGCGTCTCGCCGGGCCCGCGGGTCCCGATGCCACCGGCCTGCTGGCTGAGCGAGGTGCCGCGGCCCCGCAGCCGAGGCAACCGGTAGCGCAGCAGCGCGAGCTCCACCTGTGCCTTGCCCTCAGGGCTGCGGGCGTTCTGGGCGAAGATGTCGAGGATCACCGCGGTCCGGTCGATGGCGGTGCGGCCGAACAGCTTCTCCAGGTTGCGGTGCTGGGCCGGTGTCAGCTCGTCGTCGAAGACGACGGTGTCGGCATCGAGGCTGCGGCTGAGCTCGGCGATCTCCTCCGCCTTGCCCCGACCGACGAAGGTGGCCGGGTCCGGCGCGTCCCGCCGCTGCACGACTCGGCCCACGACGTCGGCCCCGGCGCTGTCCACCAGCTGCGCGAGCTCGTCCAGCTCCTCCTCGACCAACTCGGCGGTCAGGCCCGGGAAGATCACCCCGACGAGGATGATCCGCTCCCGGAAGCTGCGCTCGATGAGCGACCCGGGCAACAGGTCGCTCAAGAGAGCATTCCGGGGTGGATGTCGATGTCGGCCACCTTGCGCACGGGGCCCGCCAGGCGAGTGGTGGCCCCCGCGTCGGCCCCGAGAGTCACCTCGAGGACGCCGCCCGGATTGCGGACCCGGACCGCGCCGTCGGAGCGCACGGCGGCCCAGCTGCGTGCCGCGGCCGCCGCGGCCACGCTCCCGGTGCCGCAGGCGAGCGTCTCCCCGACGCCCCGCTCCCAGACCCGGAAGTCGAGCAGCTCGCCCTCTGCGTCGTGCACCACGGTGATCCACTCCACGTTGATGCCTCCGGTGAAGGCGGCCTGGAGCTTCGGCCCCAGCTCGGCGATGTCGACCCCGGCGGTGTCCGGGCCGAGCAGGACGAGGTGTGGGTTGCCCACGTTCACCGTGCGGGCCCGGCGGTCGTTGAACTCCTGGGGCTGGTCGGGCCCCAATCTGGCCGGCCCCATGTCGACGCTGGCCTTCGCCCAGCCGGGTGCCTCCCCCGGCGTGTACTCCACGGTGCGCGCGCCGCCGGCCGTGGAGACGGTGAAGGAGGGCGGTGAGACGAGGCCGGCATCCACGGCGGCCTGGGCCAGGCAGCGGATGCCGTTGCCGCTCATCTCGGCCTCGCCACCGTCGGCATTGTGCAGCTGCATGGAGAGGTCGCAGCCGTCGCGGCCGGGCCCGACCCGGATGATGCCGTCGGCCCCGACGCCGCGGCGGCGGTCAGCCAGCAGGCGGACCTGGGCGACCGAGAGCCTGATGGTGTCGTCGGGGTCGAGGACGACGAGGAAGTCGTTGCCGGCGCCCTCGTGCTTGGTGGCGTGCACCAATCCATTCTCGCAGCTGGCCGCGCTCAGCCGTGCACCGCGATCGCCCGCCCGAGCAGGTCCTGGGCCTCGGCCGTGCTCCCGGCCCAGGTGATGCGCGGGTCCCGGCGGAACCAGGACGCCTGGCGCCGGGCGAACTGGCGGGTGCGCCGGACCGCCTCCTCCAGGCAGTCCTCCAGGGGCACGCCGTCCTCCACGTGGGCCAGGACCTCGCGGTACCCCAGGGCCTGGCGCGCTGTGCGCGAGATCCCCCGGGGTCGGGCCGCCAGCGCCCGCACCTCGTCCTCCAGCCCCGCCTCGACCATGGCCGAGAAGCGCCCGGCGATGCGGCGGTCGACCTCTTCGGGGTCGAGGCTGAGCCCGACCTGCGGAACGCCGGTGACCGGGTAGGCCTCGAGCCCCGGGCCGAAGTCCGAGAACGGCCGGCCGGCCCCGAGCGTGACCTCGAGCGCGCGCACCACCCGCCGCCGGTTGGTCGGCTCCATGCGCCCGGCCCCGACCGGGTCGAGCTCGGCGAGGCGGGCGTGCAGGTCGACCGGCTCGGAGCGGCCCTCGTCCAGCTCGGCCTCCAGAGCGGCCGCGACGACGGGGTAGCGGCCCGGGATGGACAGATCGTCGACGACGGCCCGGTGGTACAGGCCGGTGCCCCCGACGAGCAGTGCGTGATGCCCGCGCCGCTCGATGCCCGCCAGCGCCTCCCGGGCCGCCTCCTGGAACTGCGTGACGGTGAACTCCTGGTCGGGGTCCACCAGGTCCAAGAGGTGGTGGGGCACCGCGGCCCGCGCCTCCGGTCCGGGCTTCGACGTCCCGATGTCCATGCCGCGGTAGACGCACATGGAGTCGACCGACACGATTTCGCAGTCCCCCCGCCGCCGGGCGAGCTCGAGGGCCGCCTCCGACTTGCCCGAGGCAGTGACACCGACCAGGGCGACCGCGCTCAAGCGCCCGCCACCGGGATGCGCACGCGATACCGGGGCCTCGCCGTCACCTCCTCGAGACGGCCCGACAGATGGTGGGGATGGCCGGCGGTCACGGTCACGCGGGCCAGAGCGCCCGGCGCCGGTGCCCCGACGGGGCCCGCAGCGGGAAAGTGGAGCAGCTTCCCCTGGCGGGTGCGGCCATTCAGCATCGCGTCGTTGCGGCGGCTGACGCCCTCCACGAGCACCTCCTCGTTGCGGCCGACCCGGGCCTGGTGGTGAGCCAGGGCGGACCGGTCCACCACCGTCTTGAGCCGCTCGAAGCGCTCGGCGATCACGTCTGGCGGGACGAACGCGGACTCCATCGCGGCGGCCCTCGTCCCGGGCCGGGGCGAGAAGATGAAGGTGAAGGCGGAGTCGTAGCCCGCCTCGGCGCAGACGGCCAGCGTGTTCTCGAAGTCCTCCTCCGTCTCGCCCGGGAACCCGACGATGATGTCCGTCGTCACGGCCAGGTCGTCGACGGCGGCGCGGGCGGCGGACAGCCGCTCCAGGTACCGCTGCGCGGTGTAGCCCCGACGCATGGCGCGCAGCACCCTGTCACTCCCCGATTGGAGCGGGAGGTGCAGCTGCTCGCAGACCTCCGGCGTCTCGGCCATCGCCCTGATCGTCTCGGGCCGCAGGTCCTTGGGGTGCGGGCTCGTGAAGCGGATGCGCCCGATCCCCTCGACGGCGCCGACGGCGCGCAGCAGCTCCGCGAAGAGCGGGCGGCGCCGCGTGATGTCCCTACCGTAGGAGTTGACGTTCTGGCCCAGCAGCGTCACCTCGGTCACACCACGGTGGGCGAGCAGCTCCACCTCCGCGACGATGTCGTCCATCGGGCGGCTGACCTCCGGCCCGCGCACGGAGGGCACGATGCAGAAGGCGCAGGAATTGTCACACCCGGTCTGGATGTTGACCCACGCCGCGTACGGCAGCTCACGGACCGCGCCCGGGCCGAGCAGCGGGTTGGGGCCCGACTCGGGTGCGGGCGCGTCGAGGATCTCCATGAGTGGGCCCTCGGTGCTGGCCCGCCGCAGCAGACCCGGCGCGCTGGTCAGGTTGTGCGTGCCGAAGACGACGTCGACCCAGCCCACCTTCTCCTGGATGCGCTCGCGGTCCTTCTGGGCCAGGCATCCCCCGACGGCGATCTGCAGCCCGGGTTTGGCGTCGACCAGCTCCTTGAGTCGACCCAGGGTCCCGTAGAGCCGCTGGTCGGCGTTCTCCCGGATGCAGCAGGTGTTGAGCACCACCACATCGGCATCCTCCATGGCGGCGGCCGGCTCGAGGCCGTCCGCCACGAGCAACCCCGCGAGGCGCTCGGAGTCGTGCTCGTTCATCTGGCACCCGAAGGTGCGGATGAAGTAGGTGCGGGGCATCCGCCAAAGTCTAGGGAACGGCGACCGCCTAGATTTTGAGCATGAACCGTCAAGGCCTGCACTGGCGCGCATGGTGGGCACT
>JBEKVF010000183.1:0-9105 GCA_049514295.1 Acidimicrobiales bacterium | reverse complement strand
AGTACATCGTCTTCTCGTGCAGGAACTTGCCCTCCGGGGTGTCGCGCAGGGCGACCCACGGGTCGTCCCCGTCGCCACTGACCAGCGCCTTGAGGTCATGGCCGGAGGAGAAGTGCTTTCCCTCGCCGGCGAGGATCACCACGCGCACCGCGTCGTCGGCGTCGGCGAGGTCGAAGGCGGCGTCGATCTCGTCGATGAGCCTGGAATCCTGCGCGTTGGCGACGTCCGGCCGGTTCATCGTGATGGTGGCCACGGCACCGTCGGTCTCGTAGCGGATCGTCTCGAATCCCTCTGCCATCTCCCATCCTCCCTTGTCACTCATCCTGCCGCGCCGCCCCGTCACGCCCGTGGACGCTCGACTCCTCGAGCCGCTCAACCCCTGGGCAGCCCGAGGACGCGCTCGCCCACCAGCGTCCGCTGGATCTCGTTGGTGCCGGCGAAGATGGAGGACGCCTGGTAGTACAGCCACGAACGCTGCCACGCGCCGTCGTCGGGGTTGCCGGGCGCGCCCTCCCAGAGGGGCGAGGCCGGACCGAGCACGTCGAGAGCGGTCTGATGGAGCCGCTTGGACATCTCGCTCCAGTACAGCTTGAGGGCGCTGCCCTCCGGCCCGGGTGCCTCTCCCTTGGACAGGCGGGTGAGCGAGCGCCAGTTGTGGAGCTGGAAGAGCCGGACCTCGGTCGCTGCCTCCGCCAGCTGCTGGCGCAGGCGCCAGTCGTCGAAGCTCCCGTTGTCCCACGCCAGGCGGAGGAGCTCCTCAATGAGCTGCGAATGGATCACGAGCTGGCGCGGGTTGATCCCGCGCTCGTGCGCCAGCGTGGAGCCGGCGACGGTCCACCCCTTGCCCTCGTCGCCCACGCGTCGCTCGTCGGGCACGAAGACGTCGTCCAGCTCGACCTCGTTGAACTCCGCCTCCCCGGTCGACTGGACGAGCGGGTGCACGCCCACGCCGTCGGCGTGCATGTCGACGATGAGCGCGGTGATGCCCTGCTGGCGTTTCGGCGCATCGGGGTCGGTGCGGGTGAGGCAGAGCCCCCAGTCGGCGAACTGCGCGTAGGAGGTCCACACCTTGCGGCCCGTGACGCGGTACCCGCCGTCGGCGCGCACGGCGCGGGTGGTGAGCGACGCCAGGTCGCTGCCGGCATCGGGTTCGCTGAAGAGCTGGCACCAGAGCTCGGCGGCCGAGAGGATCCGGGGGAGGAAGCGCTCCTTCTGCTCGGCCGTCCCGTGCGCCAGCAGCGTGGGCCCCACCAGGTTGATGCCGATGCGGCCGACGAGCTCGGGCGCCCGCGCCCGGGCCAGCTCCTCGATCACGACGTAATTCTCGAGCGCGCCCAGGCCGCGGCCGCCGTACTCCTCGGGCCATGTGATGCCCACCCAGCCGTCGGTGGCCAGGTCGGCCTGCCACCGCCGCCCGAACGCGACCGTGTCGGCGAGGTCGTCGAAGCGGGGCGGCAACCCGACGCCGTAGGGCCAGGGGAGGTGCTCCATCAGCCAGGCCCGGAAGGCGTCGCGCAGCATCTCCTGCTCAGGGGTGGTGCGCAGATCCATCCGCCGCAGCATGGCACAGCGGCCCCGAGAGGTGACACCCGTGTCAGGGCTGACCGTAGACTGCGCCGCCGTGGACTTCGACCTCTCGACCGATCAGCAGGCCCTGCGCGATGCGGCGGCCACGCTGCTCGACAGGATGGCGGGGCACGACGCGCTCAGGGCGAGGGTGGGCGCCGGTGCGGTCGTGGGCACCCTTCCCGGCGCGGGCGCGGGGGACGGCGACGTGCGGTCCCCGGAGGGCACGGCCCGCGGTGACGCCGCGGCGGATGCGCCCCACGGCTACGACGCCGGCGTGTGGTCGGCCATGGCGGACCAGGGCTGGCTCGCCATCGAGGTGCCCGCCGACGAGGGGGGCTTGGGTCTCGGCATGGTGGAGCTCGCCGTGCTCTGCGAGGAGATCGGGCGGCGGCTGGTCGCGGCGCCGTTCCTGCCCTCCGTCGTGGCCCTCGGTGCGCTGTGCTCGCCTGAGGCGCGCGGCGACGCGGGCACCAAGGAGTGGCGCGAGGCGCTGAGCGAGGGCGCCGCGGTCGGCTGTGTCGTCTTTGCGCCCGCCGACGGGATCTCGGTCGCTCCGTCAGGCGCGGGCGGCGACGTCCGCCTCAGCGGCCGCTCGACGCCCACGGTCTTTGCCCCGTCGGCCGATGTGGCCGTGGTCGTGACCGGCGGGGGCGTCTACGCCGTCGACCTGCGCACCGAGGGGTCCCCAGGGGCCGTGCCGGCGATGGACCGGACGCGGGAGCTGGGCATCCTGGACTTCGACGGCACGCCCGCCCGTTCCCTGGGCGGTGCGGATGCCGCGGAGTTGCTGGTTGACCGTGCGGTCACGCTCGTGAGTGCCGAGATGCTCGGTGCGGCCGACTGCGTGCTGTCGATGACCGTCGAGTACGCCAAGGACCGGGTTCAGTTCGGCAAGCCCATCGGCTCGTTCCAGGCCGTCAAGCACATGCTGGCCGACGCCCTGGTCGACGTCGAGGGGATGCGATCGACGGTGTACTACGCCGCGTGGTGTGCCGCGGCCGGTGACCGCGATCGTTCGCTGTCGGCGAGCATGGCCAAGGCGTGGTGCTCGGACGCGTCGCGGCGGGTCATGGGCGCCGGGCTGCAGGTCCACGGCGGCATCGGCTTCACCTGGGAGCACGACATGCACCTCTACGTGAAGCGGGCCCAGCTCGACCAGGTCAGCTTCGGGGACGCCGCGTTCCACCGCGACCGCATCGCGGCCATGCTGCGCGAGCGGTTGGATTCGGGCCAGGCCCTGTCCTAGACGCGCCGCAGGACGCCGCAGGGCGCCGGGGGCCGGGGCTACGAGTCCAGGCTGCGGGTGGGGGTGCCGTTGATCTGCAGCAGCACCAGTGCCTGCCCATCGGCCCCGTGCGCGGCCTGCTGCCCGTCGCGGCTGGCTCAGGTCGCGGCGGCTCGGCGGCACAGCTCGGCCCGGTCGGCCTTGCCGGAGCCCAGCAGCGGCAGGCGGTCGAGCTGCTCGACCCGCTCGGGCGTCTTGAAGGTCGCCATGCCCCGGCTGGCGAACCAGCGTCGGCACTCCTCGAGGTCGAACGGCGCGCCCGACTCGACGAACGCCGCCACGCGCTCGCCCATGAGCGGGTCGGGGTAGCCGACCGCCACGGCGTGACGGATGTCGGGGTGGGCCTCGAGTGCCGCCTCGACCTCGGAGGCGGAGATGTTCTCGCCGCCACGGATGATGACGTCCTTGAGACGGCCGACGATCCGCACCCATCCGTCCGCATCGACGGTCGCCAGGTCCCCGGTGCGGAACCAGCCGCCCCGGGCGATGACCGCAGCGGTCTGGGCGGCGTCGGCGTAGCCGGCGAACATCTCGGGTCCGCGGACCCACAGCTCACCGGCCGTGCCGGTCGCCAGCCGCGCGCCGGTTTCTGGGTCCGACACCCGCAGCTCCACCTCCCCCGGCAGTCGAACGTACGCGCGGTGTCCTCGACGAACGCCGGCGTGACCGAGGCGCCACCGCTCGAGACGAGCCGCACCGACGAGACGTCGAGTCCGGGCCCCTCGGCGAGAGCACGCGCCATCGCGATGAAGAAGGTCGGGGGCCCGGCCAGGAACGAGATCCTCTCGCGCGCCACGAGGGACAGCGCCTGCTCGGGGTCGAAGCGACGGACCAGGACCGACCGCAGGCCCGCCGCGCCCGGCACCAGGACCCCGTTGAGGAGCCCGGAGATGTGCGCCATCGGGGCGGGCATGAGCACGGCGTCCGCCGGCCCGAGGCTGTGCACGCCCGCCATCAGCGAGGCCTTCCAGCTCAGCCCCCGGTGGGTGTGCAGCACCGCCTTGGGCACACCCGTCGAGCCGGAGGTGAACAGGACGAGCGCCACGTCGGCCGGCCTGCTGGGGCAGGAGCCGGTCCCGACGGGGGCACCCCCGAGGGCGTCGGCCAGGGCGCCGGGGTCGGAGATGGCGTCGGGCGCTAGGTCGACCACGAGCGCCGGGTCGATCTGCCCGAGGACCCCCGCCACGTCGGCGGACCCGAAGGAGTGGAGGACCGGCGCCGCCACGGCGCCGATGCGCCAGCAGGCACGGGTCAGCACCGCCGCGGCGAGGCTGTTCGGCACCTGCCAGGCCACGGCGTCACCCTGCGTGACGCGCCGCTCTTTGAGTCCACCCGCGACCGTGGCCACCAGCGCGTCGGCCTGGGAGGCGGAGAGCCGGGTGTCGCCGTCGACCACCTCGCCGCCGTGGGCGGAGATCAGCGCGTCGAGCGTCGGCACGTCCCAGGGCCCCCCGGGCCGCCGGTAGCTGCGGGCCAGGCGCGGCACCCAGGTGGGTCGGAGGCGGGCCGTCACGGGAGGGCACCCTATCGGTACCCCCGGTAACGTGACGCCGATGTCAGGGTCGTCGACGGAGCCGGTATGGATCTCTCACTGAAGAAGGAGGACGAGGAGTTCGCGGCCTCGCTCCGGGACTGGCTCGCCGGCCACCCGCACCACCCGCCCGCGTTCGTGGACCTGGCCGACGAGGTGGCCTGGGGGCGCGAGTGGCAGGCGACCCTGGCGGCGGATCGGTGGGTGGGCGTCCATTGGCCGAGTACGTACGGGGGGCGGAGCGCGACGCCGGTGCAGGTCGCGCTCTACCAGAGCGAGTACGCGCGCTCGCAGGCCCCCCAACCGGTGAACCGGGTCGGCATCAACCTGGTGGGGCCGACACTGCTCGCCCACGGCACCGAGGATCAGCGCCTGCGCTACCTGCCGCCCATCCTCTCGGCGGAGGAGATCTGGTGCCAGCTCTTCAGCGAGCCCGACGCCGGGAGCGACCTCGCCTCCCTCTCGACCCGCGCCACCCCGGTCGACGGGGGGTACCTGGTGACCGGGCGCAAGGTGTGGACGTCGTACGCGCAGTTCGCCTCGTGGGGCCTGTGCCTGGCGCGCACCGACCCGGACGCCGCCCGCCCGCAGCAGGGCATCACCGCGCTGATCGTCGACATGTCCGACACGGGCGTCGATGTGCGCCCGCTGGTGCAGATGACGGGCGACGCGGAGTTCAACGAGGTCTTCCTGACCGACGTCTTCGTGCCGGCCGAGCACGTCGTCGGGACCGAGGGTCAGGGCTGGACCGTGGCCGGCTCCACGCTGGCGCACGAGCGGGGGACCAACTTCCCCTTCAAGGAGCAGGTCGTCCACGAGACCTACCTCGCCCGGCTGTACGACGAGGCGGCGGGCAACGGCGGCCTGGACGACCCCCTCATCGCCGACGCGCTCGCGCGCGCGTACATCGACCTCGGCGTGCTCCGCCTCCACAACCTGCGCACCCTGACGCGCCTGGGCCGCGGCGAGGAGCCCGGTCCCGAGTCGAGCTGGATCAAGCTGACCTGGACCGCCATGACCCAGGGCCTTTCCGAGACCGGGCTCCTTGTCACGGGCCGCGATTCCGCGTCGGCCGAGGCGGGGCCGTGGGCTCGGCAGTGGCTGTGGAGCAAGGCGGCCGGCATCGCGGGCGGGACCTCGCAGGTCCAGCGCGACATCATCGCCGGGAGGATCCTCGGGCTACCCCGCTAACCGAAGCGCGGCTTGCCCTCCGTGGCCGCGGTGGAGAGGGTCGCCTTCTGCTGCAGGACGGTGCCGAGGGCGAACAGGACGGCCGCGAGGATTACGAGCGCCTCACCCATGCCGGAAAGGTGAGGTCACGCGATCGCGCCATTGGGGGGACGTAACCTGGCGCATGCCCGGAATGGACCCACTGAGCCGCCGTGCGGCGAGCAACCTCGTCGCGGTGGAGATGGATCTTGCCGGCGCCACCGCCGAAGGCGACACGGACCGTGTCAGGTTGCTCCAGACGCTGCTCTCCTCCGGCGGGCAGGTCCTTCTCTACCGGCCGCAGCTGCAGCACTACGCGGTGCTCTTCGGCGACATCGAGAGCGCCCACCACGTGGCGGTGATGGTTCCCGGCGTCGGCGACGGCACGAACCTGTGCGACGACTGGATCCCCGACGCCCGGAACCTGTACGAGGAGGCCGAGGCCACCGCCGTCGCGTTGTGGAAGGGATACGACAACCCGGTCGACGTCCTCGCCGCTGCGGAGGGGTCCATCGAGTGCAACGAGGACCTGATCGCGGCCGGAAGCGACCTGACGGCGTTCGTGGCGTCGCTCCCCCTACGCCCCGACCAGACACTGGCGGTGGTCGCCCACAGCTTCGGGTCCATCGTGACGGGAGCCGCACTGGCCGACTGTGGCCTGCAGTGCACCGACGTCGTGGTCGCGGGAAGTCCGGGCATGACCGTCGACGACCTCCGCGACCTCCACCTGGAGCAGTCACACTTCTTCTCGGAGCAGGCGCCGGGCGACGTCATCGCCGAGCTGGGCGTCTTCGGGACGGCTCCCACATCCCCGACCTTCGGCGGCACCCGGATGAGCACCAACGCACCGGATCATCCGCCGGTCGAGGCGCATTCGGAGTACTTCGAACCGCGTTCCGAGGCGCTCGAGAACATGGCCGACGTGGTCACCGGTCAGTACTCGGCTGTCGTCCGCCACCACTCGGCGCTCCCTGAGATCGCCGGCGGCCTGGTGGCCTGGCTCCTCCGGATGCCGGCCGTGCCGGTCAGGATGGCCGGGCGGCGCTACAGGGGCCCCGGTTACCGCGTGTTCGTGAACTGGTGCCGGCTGGTGGACCTCGGGGCGAGCGAGACGGGCAACATCGTCACGGAGGTGCTCGACGAGAGCGAGCGGGCCCTGCTGTGGATCGCCCACCGCGTCGGCGCCCTCCCTGACAACATTCCCTCCGCCTCCGCCTCCGCCTCCGCCTCCGATCCGGGGGCCGCGGACATGGACGGGGACACCGGCACCAACTGAGCCTGGGCCTGGGCCCGCCTGCGACGCGCCCGCAGCGAGCGGCGGACCCTACGCTGGTGGCGATGGACGTCGTCGTCTTGGACGAGGCCAGGGAGTTCGCCGCCGCCCGCGGTGGCGTGGTCTACGTCCGCTCCCACTCGCACCGGTGCTGCTCGGGCCCGATCACGCTCCTCGACACGACGACCGACACCCCTCCGGACACGGGCGACTTCGTCGGCTTCCCCGCCGCGGGTCTCACGGTGCAGTACCTCGGGGACCTCGAGGCGGGCCCCCACGTCCTCACGATCGACGTCCGGGGGACGTTCAGGCGCCGCCTCGTCTCGTACTGGGACGGCTGCGCCTTCAAGCTCTAGATCGAGCAACGGGTCGAGCCGCCTGGCGCGGCCGGCCTCAGCCGACCCGGAGCCGCCTCAGCCGGCCCGCCCGATCGTGATGTCGTAGTTGCCGTGCTCGTCGAGCACCGCGACGTCGAAGGGCGCGAGCACGACCACCGTGAAGGGTTCCTCAATGAGCGCCGGCCCCTCAATCAGTGCCCCCGCGCCGAGTGACGCCCCGTCGTAGGTGGGGACGTCGGTGAATCCCTGACCGAGGTGGACCGGGCGCTCGCCCGTGCGCGCGTCGGCGGCGTGGGTCACGTCACCCATACGGGCGAGGACGGGCGGCTTGGGCGTGGCGCCGCGGTGCACCAGTCGGATGCCGCGCACGAGGGGCTGCTGGGTCGGGAAGGCGAACCCCCGCGCCGTCTCGTGCTGATGGTGGAAGCGGTCGGCCAGGTCCAGCAGGTGCTCTTCCGACAGCGAGTCGCCCTCGGGCAGGGGCACCGACATGTCGAAGTTCTGCCCGTGGTAACACATCTGCGCGAACAGGTCGGCCTGCACCGCGCCCTCGCCCAGGCGGGCGGGCGCCAGCTCGGCCTCCGCCTCCCGGTGCAGCTCGGCGGCCAGCTCGCGCACGCGGGCCAGGTCGATGTCGGAGAGCTTGACCACGTAGGCCCGCATCAGGTCCACGACGTAGTCGGAGACGAGCAGGCCCAGTGCCGAAAAGGCGGGTGAGGCCTTGGGCACGAGCACGCGGCCGATGCCGAGCTCGCGGGCCTGCGCCCAGGCGTGGACCGGGCCCCCGCCGCCGTACGCCACCAGGGAGAGGGTGCGCGGGTCGGCGCCGTGCTGCGACAGCACCTTGCGCACCGCGTTGGCCATGTTGGAGTTGACGATGCGCTGAATGGCCCAGGCGGCGTCGTCGACCTCGAGGCCGAGCGGCTCGGCGACGTCCCGCGCGATGGCGGCACGACCCGCCTCGACGTCGAGCTCCATCCGCCCCCCGGCGAAGCCCTTGACCGGCAGGTAGCCCAGCATGGCGTCGCTGTCGGTGACCGTCGCCTGCACGCCACCGAGGCTGTAGCAGACCGGTCCGGGCACTGAACCGGCCGACTCGGGGCCGACCAGGAGCGCGCCCTGGCGGACGCGGGCGATGGAGCCGCCGCCGGCGCCCACGCTGTGGATGTCCACCATGGGCAGGTTCACGTAGTAGCGGTGCCGCCAGTTCCAGTCGGTGGCAACGGCCGGCTGCCCGTGCTGCACCAGGCACACGTCGTAGGAGGTGCCTCCCATGTCCGCCGCCACGAGGTCGTGCACGCCGCTGCGCCCGGCGGCGAGCGCCGCACCCATGACGCCGCCCGTTGGGCCGGACCCGAGGAGGGCGACCGCGCGCCGCTGCACGGACTGGGGTGGCATGACGCCACCGCTGGACTGCATGAGCACGACCTGCCCCTCGAAACCCGCCGCCCGCAGCTTCTCCACCAGGCGGTCGACGTAGGCGGAGATCTTGGGCGCGACGTACGCGTTGACGAGCGTGGTCGAGGTGCGCTCGAACTCGGGCGCCCGGGGGAGCACCTCGTGCGACAGCGAGATGTGCCCGACGTCGGGGAACTCCTCGAGGATCAGCTCACGGGCCCGCCGCTCGTGGTCGGGGTTGACGAAGCTGAAGAGGAAGCACACTGCGATCGACTCCACGCCGAGCTTCTGCAGCCGGCGCACGCCCCGGCGCACCGCCTCCTCGTCGAGCTCGAGGACGACGTTCCCCTCGAAGTCGCACCGCTCGGGGATCGGGATGCGCGCCCGCCGGCGCGCGATCGGCTCGGGGGGCGGGGCCGCCGGGTCCCAGATGTTCTCCTTGTGGTCCCGGCGCAGCTCTATCTCGTCGCGGTGGCCCTCGGTGGCGAGCAGGCCCGTCGGG
>JBEKVF010000182.1:0-5640 GCA_049514295.1 Acidimicrobiales bacterium | reverse complement strand
GCCGACCGACTCCGCCCTTGTGACGAGAGCCATGGCTTCCGCCGTGCCCCGGTGGGAGAATGCATTCATGGCGGAGCGGCCACGAAAGCTCCATCGGATCACCGTCGCCCTCCTGGTACTCGCCGCCCTCTGGTGCGTGGTCCAGTTCGTGCTCTCGTTCTTCGTGCACGTCGCGGTGCGGCCCCACCCAGGCACCGTGAGCCCGCCGACGAGAACCTATTTCCAGGCGTTCGGCCCGTCCGAGGTCGTCCTCACCGCGATCGGCCTCGGCGTGGTCGCGCTCGTGGGCTCCCTGCTGCACCGGCGGCGGTCCGGTGGCGAGCCGGGGGCCGGCATCGCTGCGTGGGTCGTCTCGATCGCCGTCGCCGCACTCGGCGTCATCGGCTTCGCTGACCTGTTCGGCGTGGCGATCTGCCTCCTCCTGGCTTGCACCACCGTGCGGAGGGGTCGCTCACGCTCCGTCACGAAGGAGTCGCCCGCGATCTTGGGCGCCAAGCAGAGCTGAGAGGACGATCCGCCGCAGGGATTCGGCCCTTATGGAGGCGCCCTGGAATGCCGACAATCCCCGGGACGATCACGGGCCGCCGGTCGGGACTGCCGTAATCTCGCGGCGGCGTGCCTGTTTGTTCGTCAGCGGCCAACGTCGGGAGGCAGCAATGGCGCACTTCAGTCACCGCATTGGGATCTGTGTGGCAATAGTCGCGACCGTCGGTGTGCTCGCCACCGGGTGCAGCGTCGTGAGCAAGGTCAAGCAGGCCGTGCACAACGTCGAGGGCAACAAGGCGACCATCGACTCGTTCACCCAGAACCTGCAATCGAACCAGAGCTCGCCCTTCGAGGCGACCTACACCACGACGGGGAGCTCACCGGCCACCGTCGTCTACGCGGTCGACCCGTCCAGCGGCGGGCTCGCCTTCCACGAGACGCAAACGGGTGCCAACGCGTCGAACCTCCAGGTGATCGTGAACTCTTCGGGCGAGTACGTCTGCAACCAGAGCGGATCGAGCGGCGCCTGGTCGTGCCAGAAGCTCGGGAAGGCCGACGCCGCCAGCGAGAACAAGATCTTTGACTTCTACACCCCGTCGCATTGGATCTCCTTTCTCAAGGGGGTCTCGCTGGTGGCCGGATTGGCCGGTGACAAGGTGACGTCCTCGACGATGTCGCTGAACGGCTTCGACATGAACTGCGTCGACCTGGTCGCCCACGGGGTGCCGGGCACGAGCACCATCTGCAGCACCTCCCAGGGCATCCTCGGCTACATCAAGGTCGCCTCTGACTCGACGAGCTTCCAGATCACGAACTACTCGTCGTCGCCGTCCGCTTCCCTGTTCCAGTTGCCGCCGGGAGCCACGGTCACGACGGTCACCACGCCCACGACACCCACCACGTGAGCACCACCCGCATCGGGCTCGAGATGGGCTCGACGTGGGTCTTCGCCTCGGCAATCGACTGGCCAGGCTGGTGCCGGCGCGGGAAGGGCGATGTCGCCGTCGGGGCGCTCCTCGAGTACGCGGATCGGTACCGGCTGGTGGCGGGACCAGGGTTTGGAGCGGGGAGTCCAGAGGTGGTCGGCCGGGTCGATGGCAACGCCACGACGGACTTCGGCGCACCTGGCGTGCCGGGCCCCTGGGACAAAGCGCTGCTCGATGCCGGCGAGGTCGCCCGCCAGGTGGGCCTCCTCCGGTCGTCGTGGGGGGCGTTCGATGAGGCCGCCGCCGCCGCCCCAGCCGTGCTGCCCAAGGGCCCCCGTGGGGGTGGACGCGACCGCGACGACATCGCCGACGTCCGTGAGGCCGAGCGCTCGTACGCCCGCAAGGTCGGTGTCCGCGTGCCCCCACACACACCGTGGAGCGAGCAGCGCGACAGGATCGCCGGTACCCTCCTGCAAGAGGGTGCGGCTCCCGCCATCACGGCCTGGCCGCCCCGTCACTTCATCCGCCGGACGGCGTGGCACGTGCTCGACCACGCCTGGGAGATCGAGGACAAGAGCCACCGATGACCACGTTCATCACCCGCTACGACACGTCCGGACCGGGTGTCCGGCTCGCCGTGAAGGACCTCATCGACATGCAGGGCGAGCCCACGACCGCCGGCTGCCGGGCCGTGGCCGCGCGTTCGGTGCCGGCGAAGAGCGACGCCGAGTGCCTGGCCGGCGCCCGGGAGACGGGAGCGCGGATCGTCGGGCGCACCAACCTGCACGAGCTGGCGCTCGGCGTGACCGGGGTGAACCCATGGTACGGGACGCCGGTGAACCCGCTCGACCCGGCCCTCGTCCCCGGCGGCTCATCGAGCGGCTCTGCGGTCGCGGTCGCGACGGGCGAGGCGGACGTGGCCTACGGGAGCGACACCGGCGGCTCGGTGCGCATCCCCTCGGCGTGTTGCGGCACGGCGGGCCTCAAGACGACGTGGGGCCGCATTCCGCTCGGCGGCGTGTGGCCGCTCTCTCCCAGCTTCGACACCGTCGGTCCCATGGCCCGCGATGTCGCGGGCCTCGTGACCGGCATGCAATTGCTCGAGCCGGGCTTCGCGGCCGCCGACCCGATCGGCGGCGACCTCGTCGTGGCCCGGCTGCCCATCGATGCCGATCCGGCCATCACCGACGCCATCGACACGGCGCTCCACCAGGTCGGGTGGGACTGCCGTGACCTGCCGGTGCCGGGGTGGGACGAGGCCACCGTGCAGGCCGGCCTCCTTCTCGTGGTCGAGGCATGGCAGTCCGACGCGGCGCTGGTCGAGGAGGACCCCGGGGGCATCGGCGACGACGTGCGCGCCCGACTTCAGCTCGGCTCGAGCTTCGACGACAGCACGGTCCGCGCCGCGTGGCTGGTCCAGCGCGAGTGGAAGGCAACCCTGGAACGGGTTTTCACCGAGGTCGACGTCCTCGTCAGCCCGACTCTGACGATCTTCCCGCCGCGCCTCGAGGACGGCGACGACCTCCTCGTGTCGCGTTGCACGCTTCCGGTCAACCTGGCCGGTGTCCCCGCGCTCTCGCTGCCCGTGCCTGCGTCCGGGCCGGTGCCGGCCAGTATCCAGCTGATCGGGCCGGCGCACAGCGAGGAGCGGCTGCTCGCGGCGGGAGCCCAGCTCGAGGCGGCCGTGGCGGGCGGCTGAGCCTGCCTCGCGGTCCTAAAGGGACACCCTTCGGTCTCACACGTGGCGGCGCAGGAGCCCGCGACCGATGTCATGCGCGAGTCGATCGACGGCGCCACGTGCTGGACCCTGACGGCCGCCGCCAAGGGCCGGCCCGGGCGGGACTGGGGGTAGGTCGCGGCACGCCCGCGCTGCCCGTAGCCTGGCCGGTGCATGCAGATTGACGTGTGGTCCGACTTCGCGTGCCCGTGGTGTGCGCTCGGGCTCTACCGCCTCGACGCCGCCCGCTGCGTCTTCGAGCATGGCGACGAGGTCGGCGTCGTCCACCGGTCCTTCGAGCTCGACCCCCGGTCACCCGCACGGCGCGAGAGGTCGATGGAGGAGGCGGTGGCCGCCAGGTACGGGCTGAGTGCGGCGCAGGTCCGGGCCGGGCACGCACAGCTCACGGCGCTGGGGGAGGAGGTCGGTCTGGCCTTCGACTTCGAGCGGGTGCAGCTGGGCAGCACGTTCGACGCCCACCGGCTCTCGCAGGCCGCGCGCGGCACCGAGTGCGAGGACGCGCTGGTCAAGAAGCTGTTCGTCGCGCACTTCAGCGAGGGCCGGCAACTGTCGGATCACGCCGTCCTGCGCGACGTGGCCCGTTCGGCCGGACTCGCCGAGCACATCACGGAGATGGTGCTCGGCGGCGACGCCTGTGCCGACGCGGTGCGAACGGACGAGGCGGACGCGCAGGAGCTCGGGGTGACCGGTGTGCCCTACTTCCTGATCGGCGGCGCCTGGCCGGTGCCCGGTGCCCAGGACACGGAGACGATGGTGATCCTGCTCCGCCGTGCCTGGAGCCGTCTAGGCCATTGAGGCCAGCATCTCGTCGACCATCTCCGTGGTGGTGTTGGGATGCAGGAAGGCGAAGCGTGCCACCGTCTCGCCTTCCCAGCTGGTCGGCGTGACGAACCCGACCTGGTCGTGCAGGAGGCGGGCCGACCAGACGTCGTAGTCCGCCTTGGCCCACCCCGGCCGGCGGAAGAGCACGATGGAGAGCCCGGGGTCACGGACGAGCTCGACGTGGGGCATCTCGGTGATCCGCTCGGCCGCCCTCTGCGCAATGGCGAGGCCCGTCTCCACGGCATCTCGGTAGGCATCGAGCCCGTTAACGGCCATGGAGAACCACAGCGGCAGGCCGCGGGCCCGGCGCGTGAGGTGGAAGGCGTAGTCGCTCGGGTTCCACTCCTCGGGGTTCTCGCTGTGGAGCACCTCGAGGTACTGGGCGTCCTGGGTGTGCACCGCCTTGGCCAGGTTGGGCCGGCGGTAGACCAGCGCGGCGCAGTCGAACGGCGCGAACAGCCACTTGTGGGGATCGACGATGAAGGAGTCGGCCCGCTCGAAGCCGGCGAACCGAGCCCGTACGGACGGCGCGAACAATGCGGCGGCACCACCGTAGGCACCGTCGATGTGGAACCACAGGGAGTGCTCGGCGGCCACGTCGGCGACCCCGGCCAGATCGTCCACGATCCCGGCGTTGGTCGTCCCCGCCGTGGCCACGACGCCGATGACGTCCTCACGGCGCGGATCGTCCCGGAGTGCCGCCCGCAACCCCTCACCGGTGAGCCGGTGGTCCGCCGTCGGCACGGTCAGCGTGCCCACACCGAGGACGTGGAGTGCCTTGCCCACCGAGGAGTGCGCGTCCTCGCTGATGGCGACGAGCGGGTGGTGCGGCGCGACGCCATGGCGTCGGTGGGCCGCGGTGTCGCGGGCCACCATGAGCGCCGACAGGTTGCCGGCGGACCCGCCGGCCACGAAGCAGCCCCCGGCGTCGTCGGGGAACCCGGCCTGCGCGGCCAGCACGCCGAGCGCCTGGTTCTCGGCGACCACGACCCCGGCGGCCTCGAGCCAGGAGGTGCCGTGCAGGGACGAGCACGAGACGAACATGTCGAAGAGCAAGGACGCCTTGGTGGGCGCGGCCGGGATGAACGATAGGAAGCGAGGGCTGTCGCAGGACACCACGGCGGTCGACAGCTTGTCGACGAACAGTTTCAGCACGCCGGTCGCGTCGTTCCCCTCGGGCGTCATGAGGCCTGCCAGCTCGGCGTCGAGGGACTCGACGAGCCCCCCGAAGTCCAGGGGCACCGGATCCATGGAAAGGCGTTCCCGGCACGCCGCGAAGATCAGGTCCGCCATGGCGTCGTCGTAGTGGAACATCGCGCTCGTCATGAGGCAGGAGACCCCCCGGGTCCCGCGCGCCATGCCTCCTCGGCCCGGCTGGCCACCTCGTGCAGGGAGGCGCCGGTCTTGGTGGCGACGAGAGCGACGTCGTCGAACTCCGGCTTGGCGCGGCCGTTGGTGACCTTCATCCGGACCGTCATGCCGTCGACGGTGACCTGTGCCAGCTCCCGTGCCACGAGCCAGCGTTCGACGGCGGTGACGCGCACTCCCATCGTTCCGGTGACCCGCTGGATCTCGGAGCGCAGCGCATCGACGCGTGTCGCGTCCGTGAGCACGTGCAGGACGTGCCCGGGCCGGCCCTTCTTCATCGTGACGGGGCTCACCCAGGCG
>JBEKVF010000181.1:0-5658 GCA_049514295.1 Acidimicrobiales bacterium | reverse complement strand
GCCTCCTCGTCGCCGGCAGCCGCCTGCTGCAGTTCGCCGACGCGCAGGCTTCCGACGTCCAGGTCCTCTTCGCGGACGTGGACAACGTGCAGGAGCTGAACGACCGCCTCGGTCATCACGCCGGCGATGCCGCACTCCAGGCCGTGGCGCGCGCACTCTCGGTCGCCTTCGGGAAGAACGACGTCCTCGCCCGCATCGGGGGCACCCAGTTCCTGGTGCTTGCCCTCAACCTGAGCGAGCCCGACTGGACCGCGATCGCGCTCCGTGTTCGGCTCCACCTCGCCGCGCCCGGCACGACACAGTTCATCGGCGCCGAGGTCGAGGTCTCGTTCGGATGGACGACACGGCGGGCCGGCGATCGAACGTCGCTGGAGGATCTGGTGGCCCGGTCCGACTGGGCCATGCTCGAGGCGAGGGAGGCCAGGGACGCGGCCCACGGCTCGCACGCCCCCGCCGACCCGGTCCCCCGCCTGTTCGAACCACCCGCCTGACCTACGGCACCCCTGGTGAGAGACCTCCAGGCGGTTCACCTGGGATTTTAAAAGATGACTAGTCCGCTTTTCTTTAGCAACACCAGTGGATTACCCTGCTCCCATGCAAAAGACCACCCCCCACCCCAGCGCGCCCGCTGACGCCCCGTCACGGACCCGCCTGCCGTCCCGCCGGATCGCAACGGCCGGCGCCCTCGCACTGTCCGCACTGGCCCTGACGGCGCTCCCCGCCGGCGCGCAGACCGGCGGCAGCGTGAACCTGGTCGCCTACTCGACACCGAAGCCGGCCTACAGCGTCCTCGCCACCGACTTCGCCAAGACGAAGGCGGGGGCCGGCGTCACCGTGTCGCCCTCCTTCGGGCCGTCGGGCACCCAGGCCACGTCCCTGGTCAACGGGCTGCCCGCCGACCTCGTCAACTTCTCGCTCGAGCCCGACATGGCCAAGGTCGTCAAGGCCGGCCTGGTGTCGAGCTCGTGGGACAAGGGAAGCACCAAGGGCATGGTGACCGACTCCATCGTCTCCTTCGTGGTGCGGCCCGGCAATCCCAAGCACATCACGACCTGGGCCGACCTGGTGAAGTCGGGCGTGCAGGTCATCACCCCCAACGTGTTCAGCTCGGGCAGCGCGAAGTGGAACATCATGGCGGCCTACGGCGCCGAGATAGAGCAGGGCAAGACCCCCGCACAGGCGCAGCAGTACCTCGCGAAGCTGCTGCACAACGCCGTCGCCCAGCCCTCGAGCGCGAGCGGGGCACTGCAGACCTTCCTCTCGGGCCAGGGCGACGTGCTGCTCGACTACGAGGACGACGCCCTCTACGCCAAGAGCAAGGGCGAGCCGGTCGACATCATCACGCCACCGCAGACGATCCTGATCCAGAACCCGATCGCCGTGACCAAGACCGCCAGCCCGGCCGCCAAGGCGTTCCTCGCCTACCTCCTCTCCCCCGCCGGACAGACGGTGTGGGGCCAGCAGGGCTACCGCCCGGTGCTGCCGTCGGTGGCGGCCAAGTTCAAGTTCCCCCAACCCAAGACGCTCTTCACCATCGACCACCTGGGCGGCTGGACGTCGGTCAACACGAAGTTCTTCGACCCGCAGACCGGCATCGTGGCCAAGGTCGAGCAGTCGCTCGGCGTCTCCACCGCGAGCGGATAACTGGGCGGCGGGTAGCGAGGAGCGGCCCGTGACCGACGTGGGCGTAACCGTCGGCGACCTGGGCCTCCCAGGCGGGCAGCCCGCGCCCGCCGGAAGTGGGCCGGAGCGGAGGCGATGGCACCGTCACCCCCCCACGGCGCCTCGCCCCGCCCTGGCCGCGGCGGGTCGGATGGCCGCCCGCATCGGTGGCCCCGCGCTCGCCGTCACCTACCTGTCGCTGCTCGTCCTGCTGCCACTCGCCGCGCTGGTCACCAACGCGTTCAGCGGCGGCTGGGCCGCGTTCTGGCGCGCCATCACCCAGCCCGAGGCCGTCGCCGCGCTGGAGCTGACACTCGGGATCTCCGCCGCCGTCGCCGCGGTCAATTCCGTCGCCGGCCTCGCCATCGCCTGGGTGCTGGTCCGCGACGACTTCCGGGGCAAGACCCTCGTCAGCGCGGTCATCGACCTGCCCTTCGCGCTGCCGACCATCGTGGCCGGGCTCACCCTCCTCGCGCTCTACGGTCCCAACAGCCCGTTCCATGTCGACCTGGCCGGCACCCGCCTCGGCATCGCGTGCGCGCTGGCCTTCGTGACCCTGCCCTTCTGCGTCCGCAGCGTCCAACCGGTGCTGGCCGAGCTCGATGCGGAGACCGAGGAGGCCGCCTCCTCCCTCGGCGCCAGCCGGCGCCAGGTGATGGGCCGCGTCATCCTCCCGAGCCTCCTCCCGGCGGTCCTCGCCGGCGCCGGCCTCGCGTTCGCCCGGGCCGTCGGCGAGTACGGGTCGATCGTGCTCATCTCGGGCAACATCCCGTTCAAGACCGAGGTCGCCTCCTCGTGGATCTTCAGCCTGTCGCAGAGCGACGCGCTGCCGGCGGCCAGTGCGGTGTCCGTGGTGCTGGTCGCCATCGCGCTGCTCGTGCTCATAGTCATCGGCTGGGCCCGCCGCCGCTTCAACGTCCCGGAGACGGTGTGAGGCGCTCCCGCTGGCGCCTGCCGCTGCGCTTCGCCGTGCTCGGGTACCTGGCGCTGCTCGTCATCTTGCCCGTGTCCACGGTGTTCTACCGGGCCTTCCAGCACGGACTCGGCACGGCGTGGGACGCCATCACCTCCACCGACGCCCTCCACGCGCTGTGGCTCACGTTCCTCGTGGCCGCCATCGCGGTCCCCCTGAACACCGTCTTCGGGGTCGGCGTCTCGCTGATCCTGGCCCGCCACCGCTTTCCGGGCGCCTGGCTGCTCGATGCGCTGGTCGACATCCCGCTCGCCATCTCCCCCGTCGTCATCGGCCTGGCGCTCATCCTCGTCTACGGCCGCACGGGCTGGTTCGGGTCCTGGCTCAACACCCACCACATCACCGTGATTTATGCCGTACCCGGCATCGTGATGGCCTCGGCCGCGGTGTCCCTGCCCTACGTCGTGCGCGAGGTGCTGCCCGTGCTCCAGGAGATCGGCACCGAGCAGGAGCAGGCCGCCCGCACCCTCGGGGCGGGGCCCTTCGCGGTCTTCCGCCGCATCACGCTCCCGAACATCCGGCGGGGCCTGGCCTACGGCGTGACGCTCACCACGGCCCGCGTCCTCGGCGAGTTCGGCGCCGTGGCGATCGTGTCCGGCGCCGTCGCCGGTAAGACTGAGACCTTGACCCTGTTCATCTCCGACAGCATCGACAGCCTGGACACCCAGAGCGCCTACGTGGGCGCGGTGGCCCTGTGCCTGGCCGCCCTCATCGTCCTCACCCTCCTCACGGTCACCGATCGCAAGCGGGACGACTGGCACAAGGAGGCGGTGGCATGAGCATCCGCGTCACGTCCATCTCGAAGCGGTTCGGCGACGCCGTGGCGCTCGACGACGTGTCCCTCGACGTCGAGTCGGGGTCGCTCACCGCCCTGCTGGGCCCGAGCGGCGGCGGCAAGTCGACGCTGCTGCGGATCATCGCCGGCCTGGACACGCCCGATTCCGGCACCGTCCGCATTGAGGGAGAGGACCTGACCCACGCCCCGGCCCGCCAACGCGGCGTGGGGTTCTGCTTCCAGCACTACGCGCCGTTCCGCCACTTGACGGTCCGGCGCAACGTCGCCTTCGGCCTCGAGATCCGGCACCGCCCCAAGGCGGAAGTGAAGGCACGGGTCGACGAGCTGCTCGAGCTGGTCGGCCTGGCCCACCTCGCCGAGCGCTACCCGTCACAGCTCTCGGGCGGCCAGCGCCAGCGCATGGCGCTCGCCCGGGCGCTGGCCATTGAGCCCAAGGTCCTGTTGCTGGACGAGCCCTTCGGGGCCCTCGACGCCCAGGTGCGCACGCAGCTGCGCCGCTGGCTGCGCGACCTGCACGACACGCTGCACGTGACCACGGTGCTCGTCACCCACGACCAGGAGGAGGCCATGGAGGTGGCGGACCGCCTGGCCATCATCAACCACGGCCGCCTGGAGCAGGTGGGCACGCCGGCGGACATGTACGACCACCCGGCCAACGAGTTCGTCATGACGTTCCTCGGCCCGGCCACGCGGCTCGACGGCGAATGGGTGCGCCCGCACGACCTGGTCGTCCACCGGGTCGAGGACGGGAAGCCGACGGCCGCCGCGGTCGAGGGCACGGTGTCACGGGTCACGCACCTCGGCTTCGAGGTCAAGGTGGACGTGGAGCTGGCCACGGGCGACGAGTGCTGGGTCCAGCTCAGCCGGGGTAGCGCGTCGGAGCTCGGGCTCGAGGCGGGCCAGCGGGTCTGGGTGGCGCGCGCCGACGCGTCCACGCCGAACCGGTCCCCGATGCTGAGCGCCTGAGCATCCCCCCGGCGCCGGGACTTAATCTGGCGCGGTCGATTCTGACGAGCCGGAGCACTCGGGCCGGTCTGCACCAGGAGAGCCTCATGCCCGATTCAGATCCCAGCGAGACAAGCGCCCACGACCCGCACGGCGAGCCGCCCGATCAAACGGTCGATGGTGAGCGCGACCGCATGGACCGGCACATCGACGAGCAGGAGGAGGATTCCTTCCCCGCGTCCGACCCGCACGCGGACTGGTCCGGCCCGCCCGACTGACCGGGAGTGGGCCGTGACGAACGGCCCATCTCGGTTGCAATTCACTTTGTGCCCCGCCCCCTAGATCGGGGGTTGCAACGGGCGTAGGGTGACGCTCGAAGGAGACAAGCGGACGAGTGTCGTTCCTCCTTTGTCGGAGGCCGTTGGGGGTGGCGGCGAGTCCCCGGCACGCTTTCCAACCCGGGAGGGATCCATATGTACCTGTTCAGCCGTAACGTCCGCCTCGGCGCGGGGAACCCCGAGAAGCAGCTTGCGTGGGCACTCAAGATGACCGAGAAGGTCAACCAGATCTCCGAGGTACCGACCAGCCTGTGGACCACGGTGTTCTCGCCCGACGCCGGCCGGTTGGTGTGGACCGCGGTGTTCGACGACCTCGTCACACTCGAGACGACCTTTGACAAGCTGGTCGCCGACTCGGGCTATACGTCCCTCGTCGAGGAGGGCGCCGCCCATGCATCGGGCGACCCGGTCGACGACGGCCTGCTGCAGTTGATCCACGCCGACCCCAAGACGGCCGAGATCGAGGCGCAGTACGCACTGGCGATACGGGCGACGCTGGCTCCCGGTGGCTCGGTGAAGGGGGTCGAGCTCGGGGTGGAGACCGCGCAGCAGGCCAGCAAGATCACGGGCTGCCCGACCTCGTTCGGCATGAGCGTGACAGGGCCCTACGGGCAGGTCGAGTGGCTCAGCGTCTACGCCTCCATCGCCGACCTCCAGCACGCTGGGGACGCCATTGCGGCCGACCCCAGCTTCAACCAGAAGGTGGACAAGGAGCTCAGCAAGGTCTACCTGCCGGGCGTGACCACCCAGACGGCCTACCGCCGCATCGTCTGAGCCTCAGCCGGCGGAGGGTCACCGGGCCAACTGACCATCCGCCGGCTTTGGCGGGCTCCGGCCGTCCGCAGGCCCTGTGCGCGGTCCCGGTAGCCTCACGGGATGGCGAAATGCGTCGTCACCGGAGCAGCCGGTTTCATCCGGTCGCGCCTCGTCGGCGGCGGAAATGG
>JBEKVF010000180.1:0-5659 GCA_049514295.1 Acidimicrobiales bacterium | reverse complement strand
CTCGGTGGTGAGCGGCTACTTCTCCTCGTGGGCCGAGAGCCACAAGATGCCGTGGAACATGTGCGGCTCGCAGATCATGTTCGGCATGCTGGGCCGGCTCGAGCACGAGGACCTCGGCGCACTGGTCGCCCCCCGTCCGATGCTGGTCGAGACGGGGACCGAGGACATGCTGTTCCCGGTGGCCGCCTTCGAAGACGTCGTGCACCAGGCGCTCGACGGCACCCTGCTGCTCGTAAACGAGGCGGGTACGGCGCACGGACTCGGTGGCGGCCGCCACGGGGAACAAGAGGTCCTCGCTGCCCGACTCGACCAGCATCGGCCGGGGGGCGACCAGCGCGCCGAGGTCCTCGTGCTCGAGCCGGCCCAGCATCCCGAACATGATCTGCGAGCCGCACATGTTCCAGGGCATCTTGTGGCTCTCGGCCCACGAGGAGAAGTAGCCGCTCACCACCGACGCCGCCACGCGGGAGTCGACGGCGGCCGTGAACAGCGTGACGGTGCCCCCGTAGGAGATGCCGACCATGCCCATGCGGGCCGGGTCGACGAGCGGGTGCTGCTCCAGCACATCGAGGCAGCGCCGCAGATCCCAGATGTTCTGGGCCAGCGGGTTCCAGCCCGCCATGGCGGCGTGGACCAGATTGGTGTCGCACGCGTAGTGGTCCTCGGGGTTCCAGTCGAGCCGCTCGCCGAAGCAGCGCAGGTCCGGTGCCAGCACGACGTAGCCACGCCGGGCCAGCTGGAGCGCATAGTCGGCGTTGGGCATGTCGGTGTGCTCGAGCCCGACCGCCTGCGACTTGCCCGGACCGTGGCCGTGGCAGGCGAGAACGGCCGCGCCGGGCGCCCCGCCGTCGCGCCCGTCGGGCACGAGCAGGTACGCCGGCACCGACATGGTGTCCTCGGTGTCGAACACGATCTTGTCCCGCCGGTAGCCGTCGCAGCGCACCGACTCGAGGGTCTCGATGTCCAGCGGGACGGGCTCGGGCTCGGGCCCGAGGAGCTCGGCGAGGCGGGCGCGGCAGCGCTCGACCCACGCGGGCAGTGCGGCCGGGTCGCCCTCCGGGAGGGGGTCCTCGTGGACGGTGGCGGCCAGCCGGGCCATCCACTGGTACCAGGGCGAGTAGTTCCGGGCCGGCGGGGTCAGGACGAGGCCCCCCGTGTCGGTGCTCATTGACGGCCCCTTTCAGCGGCGCAGCAGTCGGTGGTGGGCCAATGTAGGTGAGCGGGGCGGGGATTGAGAGGCGGCGCGCCGTCGGGCAGACTGGCGCGGTGACCCTCGCCACCTCCATCAGCGTCCACCCGATCTCCCCGACGGTCGGCGCCGAGATCTCGGGCGTGGACATCTCGGCCCCGCTCGCCCCCGAGGTCGTGGCGGCCGTCCGGGACGCGCTGAACACGCATCACGTCATCTTCTTCCGGGACCAGTCCCTCACCGCCGAGCAGCAGTCCGGCTTCGCCCGCCAGTTCGGCACCGTCACCGAGGCGCACCCGGTGCTGCCCTCCATCGACGAGAGCCCCGAGGTGCTCGCCATCGACGGCAAGGTGGACCGGGCCAGCTGGTGGCACACCGACGTCACCTTCCTGGAGACGCCGGCCATGGGCTCCATCCTCTACATGCTCGAGGCACCCGAAGTGGGCGGCGACACCATGTGGGCCAGCCTGCAGGACGCCTACGACGGGCTGGCCACTCCGGTGCGCGCCATGTGCGACCAGCTGATCGCCATCCACCACGACCCGTGGTTCGCGGCGGACGTGGCCGAGCGGGGCGGCTACGAGTGGGACGGCACCTGGCGCGAGAAGCTGCTCCCCGCGCTCCACCCCGTCGTGCGCACCCACCCCGAGACCGGTCGCAACGGCCTCTTCGTCAACCGACAGTTCACCCGGACGATCTTCGGGCTGTCGGACAACGAGAGCAACGCGATCCTCGAGATGCTCTACAACCACTGCATCAAGCCGGAGTACACCTGCCGCTTCCGCTGGCGCACCGGATCCGTCGCGTTCTGGGACAACCGGGCCACGCTGCACTACGCACTCGACGACTACGGGGACGCCGCCCGCTACGCGCACCGGGTCACGCTGCGGGGTGACAAGCCCTACGGGCCGGCCATGCCCCTGCCCCCGGGCTGACGGGCTGACGGTCGCGTTGGCGGCGGCCGGCCTGCCGGCCGACCTCGGCATTGCCGCGGCGGCGTTCGTCGGGACCAACATCGACAACTGCCTCGTGACCATGGCCATGGTGGCGGGCGCGCCGCTCGAGCGGTCCCACCGCATCGCGGTCGGCCAGGTCATCGGCTTCGCCATCCTGGTCGCGGCCGCTGCTGCCGCAGCGGCGGTGCTGTTCGAGTTCTCGCCCGCGGTGGTGGGGGTCCTGGGCCTGGTTCCCCTGGCCATCGGGGTGCGGGGCCTGGTGGGGTTGCGGCGCGGGACGCGCGCGGCGCAGGGCGGCAAGTCCCCCAAGTCGGCCGAGCGTGCGGTCGGCCGGTCGCTCACCGCGGCCGCGCTGGTGACCATCGGGGCCGGCGGCGACAACCTGGCCGCCTACATCCCCCTCTTCCGGGTGGGCGGGACGACCAACCTGGCGGCCATCATGGCCGTGTTCGTGACCGGAGAGGTGGCGGTGACGGCCATCGTGCTCGCCGGGGGCCGCCACCCGAAGACGCGGACCACCATGACGCGGCTCGGCACGGTCGCCGTGCCCGTCCTACTGTGCTGCATCGGCGTGCTCGTGATGGTGGAGGCGGGCACGTTCTCGTTGCTGTGACCGCCGCTCCGGGGCGCTGGGCCCGGCGGCCGGTATCCCCCACGACCGAAAATGGTCCTTTTGGCCCATGTGACAACCGGGCTCTCACTCCGTAGTTTTGAATTGGGAGGCAATCGCGCGTGCCGGCACGACCGTACCGGCACCGTGATCCGAGGGGGGCAAGCCCAGTGGATCGGTCGAGTCGTCGTTCGCGCGGAGCTCCATGGCTTCACCGCGACCGGACTCTCCGTCCGGAGGTGTGTCGATGAGCACCGTCCAGGAGCAGCCTTCGGCCCTGAGAACCCCGGATCACGTCGAGGAGGTGGAGCTACCGCCGCCGACCGGACCGACGTCGACCCTGACGGCGGATCGAACCGATCCGGACTTCCGAGCCAGTGCACCCGCGTCGCCTCCGACCGGCGGCCGGGCGGGCGCAGGCCGCCTGCACGCCTTCGCGCGGCCCTGCGGCTACTACCTCGCCTCGAGGGTCGCGGTCCTCTTTGCGGCAATGGGAGCCCGGTGGTTCGCTCCCCACCTGCACCTCTTCAGTGCCATGACAACGGGCTGGGACGCGAAGTGGTACACGCTCATCGCTCAGCACGGGTATCCGCACCACATCGTCAACGAGGGCCACGGCAGCAGATGGGCCTACTTCCCCGCCTGGCCCCTCGTCATCCGCGGCACGGTCGACGTGACCCACCTGTCGTATGTCCCTGCGACCCTGATCCTGACGTTCGCCCTGGGCCTGACCTCGGCCATCGCGGTCTGGCTGGCGGTCCGAGAGATCTTCGGGAGCGTCGTCGCCGACAGGGCGGTCCTTCTCTACGTCTTCTTCCCGACCGCGTACGTGCTGAGCCTGGGCTACTCCGAAGCCCTGTTCATCACGACCTGCGGCGCCTGCCTCTACGCGCTGTCGCGGCGCTACTGGGTGACGGCCGCAGCCTTTGCCGTGCTCGGGGGCCTCACCAGGAACTTCGGAGTCGTGCTCATTGTCAGCGTCGTTGTCGCCGCGGGTCACGCATTCCTCACCACTCGCAGGTTCCGACCACTCCTCGCTGTGCTGATCGCACCACTCGGCTCCGTGGCCTGGCTCCTGTATTCGTGGTGGATGGTCGGCACGCCGTTCGCCTTCGTGCAAGCGGAACGGTTCTGGGGCGACGCACACTTCGTCTGGTTCACCACCCCGATCCTGGCGATCGTCGATCTGTTCACAGGCCTAGCGGCGCTGAAGAACGGTCAGGTGGTGCTCTGCGTCCTCGGCGTGGCGTTCGCATATGTCGGGATCGTGCTCCTGTCCAAGGCGCGCGACAAAGGGGTGTCCATCCCGATGTTCTGGTGGGTGTTCACCATCGCCAGCACGTTGGCGATGGTCAGCTCGTACCAGCCCGACAGCGTGCTGCGGTACTCAATGGCGGTCATCACCGTCTACGCGGCCTACGCGTGGCGAATGAAGCCGGCCTGGGAAGGTCCGCTCGTGGGCATGCTCGGCGTCTCGCAGGGAATGCTGATGGTGATCACGCTCTTGGGGAGCCAGTTTCCGCATACGGCGACGCTCTGGCCCTGAGGCCGCGGCCCGTCACACAATAGAACAATGACAGCGGAACGCGGCTGGGTCGGAGTCCGCTGACGTCGCCTCGGAGACCTCCCTGGAACGGCCGTTCACGAGATGCCCCGGGCCCGGCGGCACAGGTGGACGTGCTCACGGCGTGGTGCGTCACGGCCTTAGCGTTGAGGTCATGAACGGCAACGACAGCGGGAGACACAAAGGTCCTGCCCACGCCCGAAAGCGGGCACTGCCTCGGGCAAACGAGGAACGCCTCGCCGAAATTGGCAGACAGCTCCCTCCGCCGAGCGAAGACGAGCTCAAGATCGTTGCGGGGCTACGCGCCTCGCGACGGCGCCGGCGTCTCCTCACGTGGGGCACTGCGCTCATCGTCGCGGCGCTCTGCGCGGGTGCCATCGCACAGTGGGTCCGACCGCTCCCCCACGCCACCCTCAAGACCCGAGAAGTCCGTCTCCCAGGAACGGCACCGTCCTTCGCGTGGCCAAGCAGCGGAGAGGCAGCGGCAACGGTCGTGGGTGTTGGAACGGTGGGCCAGGTACGTGGGTCCCAGTCCGTCCCGGTCGCCGGTCTGGCCGAGCTCCTCACGGCCTACGTGGTCCTGTCAGATCACCGGCTGGCGCCGGGGGACGACGGCCCGGCGATCCCCGTCACCGCCGACGCGCTCGCGGCGTATCAGGCCGGGCAGGCGAGACAGGAGTCCGAAGTCCCGGTCGCAGCCGGAGAGTCACTCACCGAGCTCCAAGCCCTCGAAGGGCTCTTGGTCGACTCGGGAGCCGACATGGCGACGGTCCTCGCCGAATGGGACGCGGGAAGCGTCAGTGCGTTCGTGGCCAAGATGAATGCCGCAGCGAGCAGGCTCGGCCTCGCCTCGACACATATCACCGATCCGAGCGGCGTGGACCCGGCCACGACGAGCACGGCAGAGGACCTCGTCCGCCTGGGCGAGGCATCGCTGTCCATCCCGGTCCTCCGACAGATCGTCTCCCTGGCCCAGGCGAGCGTGCCGATGACCGCCGTCGTCTACAACCCCAATTTCGACCTGGGGCACGACGGGATCATCGGCATCAAGACGGCGTCCGACTCGAGTGCACAGGGCTGCTATCTCTTCGCGGCGCAGCAGAACATCGGCGGGAAAGACGTCACGGTCGTCGGTGCCGTCCTGGGTCAGCCGGGCGGGGCGCTCGGCCCGAACACTGCCGCAGTCGATGCGGGTGACGCGCTGGTGAGAAGTGTCTTCGTTGCCCTGCACAGCTTCACCATCTTCGCTCCCGGCCAAACATTCGCCGAGATTGATGCAGCCTGGGGTTCGATGGCACCCGTGACCGTGGCACAGCCGGTCGACGTGATCGGGTGGCCCG
>JBEKVF010000179.1:0-5665 GCA_049514295.1 Acidimicrobiales bacterium | reverse complement strand
CAAGCGGTCGACTCGAGGGGCTTGCTGCGATCCTCGCCCAACAGCGTGCGGTCCATCACGTCCTTGGCGCCCAGCCCACGCAGGTAGGCCTCCTTGTCCTTCTTCCCGGTGCTCGCGACGACCTCGTACCCGCGGCCCGCGAGGATGCCGACGGCCGTGCTCCCCACTCCTCCCGTCGCCCCGGTGACGAGCACCGGCCCGTCACCGGGCGTCAGCCCCCGCTCCTCGAGAGCCATCACGGAGAGGGCGGCCGTGTACCCGGCCGTACCGATGACCATGGTGTCCCGGAGGCTCAGCCCGGCGGGAACCGGGACGATCCACTCGGCCGGCACGCGGGCGTACTCGGCGAAACCGCCATGGCGTGACACGCCCAGGTCGTACCCGTGCGCGAGGACCTCGGTGCCGGCCGGCAGGCCGTCGACGCCGCTGTCGACGACGCGCCCGGCGAGGTCGACGCCAACGACGAGGGGCGAGATGCGCGCCACGCGTCCCGAGGGCGTGGACGCCAGGCCGTCCTTGTAGTTGACGCTGGACCAGTGCACCTCAATCAGGACGCCGTCGGACGGCAGCTCGTCCGACGACATCGTGGTCACCCCCCGAGTCGGGTGGTCACCACGGGTGACGGCCACGTACGCGCGAAACGAACCTGGGGGCATCTGTGGATCGTACCGAGGACTTGATTTCGGTCTGATGTCGTCGGTCACGTGGCCTCGTCCTCCCGACCGGCTGCCACGAACAACGCGTCCACGGCCACCACGTCGGCCTCCGTGACGATGAGGGGATTGACGTCGAGTGACCCGAGCCAGGCGCCGTTGGCGCGCCAGAGACGGTCCAGAGCCATGACCGCTTCGACCAGCGGCGCCGCGGGCCAGGGGCGCTGCCCCCGAAGGCCGGCGAAGAGCTGGGCGCCCGCGACCTCCTCGACGAGGGACTCCGCGCCGGCGCGCTCGAGGGGCAGGAAGCGCCCGGAGACCCGCCCGAGCGCCTCGACGAGGACGCCGCCCCGCCCGAGCAGGACGAGCGGGCCGAGATCGCTCCGGGCCTGCAGCCCGGCGAACGCCTCACCGAAGCCCGGGACCATCGCCTGGACCGCCACCGCAACCGGCAGGCCCTTGGCGCGCGCGAGCCGGCGCAGCCGATCGACCGCATCCACCAGGCCGGACGCCGGCACGTCCACCATGACGGCGCCGGCCTCGGTGCGGTGCGGGACGTCGGCCAGCTTCACCACCAGGCGCGGGCCGAGGTCGCCGGCACGCACGGGGTCGTCCTGCTCGTCGAGCACGCAGAACGGCGCCACGCGGAGTCCGGCTTCGGAGAGGAGCCGCATGGCGTCGGCGAACCCGACGATCGGCCCGGCCGGCGTGTCGAGCAGCGACGGCGGGGTCCCCGTCGGTGTGACGTCGGGCATCGTCGGGGCCGGCCGGTACGACGCGCTGGTCGCCATGGCCGCGGCGGCCCGGTACAGGGACTGGAGGCCCCGCGTGAACACCAGACCGCGTTCCCTCCAGGCGTCGACCCATGGCCCCAGCGACGTCGCCTCGACCGGGCTCACCACGAACGGGGTGGCGTGCGCCGTCGCAGCGGCGGCGAAGAGCTCGAGCAGCGTCGTGCTCCACGCCTCGTCGCCCTCCCCGAGCCACCAGGCCAGGACCAGGGCATCGACGGCCCCGGCGTACCGGTCGAAGAGCTCGCGCATCACCTCCGGCTGGCTCATGACGAAGCCGGTGAGGTCGAGCGGGTTGACCGTGTCGCCAGGCACCCGCTCCCGCACCCACGGCGCCAGCTCGTCCAGTGTCGGGAGCTCGACGCCCTCGCTGTCCGCCAGATCGGTGGCCAGCGTCGCCACGCCCCCGGACGTCGTGATGATGCCGATCCGGTGCATGGCCGCATGCCGCTCTGGTGGGAGTTGGGCCAGGAGCTGGGCGCGATCGAACAGGTCGTCGACGTCCCGAGCCGAGACGATGCCGTGTTCGGTGAAGGCCAGCTCGTACACCCAGCTCTCACCGGCGAGAGCGCCCGTGTGGGACTGCATGATCAGGCGAGCGCGATCGCTGCGGCCGAGCTTGAGGGCCAGCACGGACATACCCGCCCGGCGGGCCCGGGCCACCGCCGAGAAGAACGCGTCCGGACGGCGGATGGTCTCGATGACGAGGCAGAGGACCGTCGTCAGGGGGTCGTCGACGAGCGCGTCGACGTGGTCCGCCAGATCGCACACCGCTTCGTTGCCCGACGACACGGCGATGGCGACCCCCAGCCGGCGCTGGACCGCCGCCGCCAGGGCGGAGCGCATGAGGAACCCGCTCTGCGAGACGATCGACACGCCGCCGGACGGGGGATCGATTCGTCCTCCCGTGAAGAGGTTGACGCCCAGCGGCACGTTCTTGAAGCCGCTGCAATTGGGGCCGATCACGGCCAGTCCCGACCGAGCTGCGACGTCCTGGAGCCGGCGCTGCAGCGACGCGCCGACGTCGCCCATTTCGGAGAACCCGGCTGCGGCGACCACGACGCCCCCGCACCCGAGCGCCGCCGCCTCCTCGACCACGGCCACCGAGCGCTCGGCGTTCACCAGTGAGAGCACGGCGTCGACCGGCTCACCGAGGGCCGAGAGCGATGGCAGGGCAGGCAGGCCGTAGATCTCGTCGCGCGTGGGGTTCACGAGGTGCACCGTGCGGCCGGCCTCGAGCATCGGCAGCACCGCATTGTTGGACATGGCGAGCTTCTCGTTGGCACCGACCACGGCCAGGCTGGCCGGCGCCAGCAGCCGGGAGAGCGCGTTCCGGTCGCTCATACCGTGGCGTCGAGCCGGGAACGCAGGTCGCGCTTGACGACCTTGCCGTACGCGTTGCGGGGCAGGCTCTCGACCTCCACCCACCGCCGGGGGATCTTGTAGCCGGCGAGCGACGCCCGGCAGTGCTGCTCGAGGGCGGCGACGTCGAGGTCGCGGCCGGCGGGAACCACGACGGCGACCACCACCTCGCCCCAGAGGTCATCGGGGACGCCGATGACGGCCACGTCACCCACGTCGGGGTGGGCGCTCAGCACCTGCTCCACCTCGACGGCGTACACGTTGGAGCCCCCCGAAATGATCATGTCCTTGGTCCGGTCCAGCAGGTAGAGGATGCCGTCGTCGGTCAGTCGTCCGAGGTCGCCGGTGTGGAGCCAGCCCCCGCGCAGCGCCTCGGCGGTGGCGTCCGGCCGGCGCCAGTAGCCACTCATGACGGGCGCGCCGCGGACCACCACCTCCCCGACCTCCCCCGGTGGCAGGTGCGTGCCGTCCGCACCCTCGATCGCGATCTCCACGCCGGGACGGGCACGGCCCGCCGATCCGAACAACTCGGGCCGGTGATCCTCTCGCCGCAGCACGGTGGCTGTCATCGGCGTCTCCCCCTGGCCGTAGAGCTGCACGAAGATCGGGCCGAACTTGCGCAGCGCGCGCTCGGTGGCCGCGGGTGTCATCGGCGCGCCGCCGTATACGACGAACCGGAGGCTCGGGAGGGCTGGGTCCGCCGGCGCCGCCTCCGTCAACATGACGATCTGCGTCGGCACCATCCACGTGTTGGTCACGCCGTGCCCGCGGATGAGCTCAAGGATGCGCCCCGGTTCGAAGCTCGCGGACTCTGGGATCACCTGGTGGGCGGCCCGGGCCGTCGCCGCGAGCGCGTGGAACCCGGCGCCGTGGCTGAGCGGTGCTGCATGCAGGGTGACGTCGGTCTCGTCCAGCGGGGTGAGGTCCGCCAGCCATGACACCGTCACGAAGGTCAGCGTGGCGTGCGACAGCATCGCCCCTTTGGGCTGCCCCGTCGTGCCCGACGTGTAGAAGAGCCAGGCGAGATCGTCTGGCTCGACGTCGGCCGGGCCGGAAGCGGCCTCGGTGGCTCCGGTGTCCTCGGTGCCGAGAATCGCGTGGAGCTCGGGGCCCGCCACGCAGACAGTGGCGCCCCCCGCCGCGGCGCGCGCCGTCGCCTCGTGCAGCTCGTCGGTGATGACGACCGCCGTCTCGGAGTCCGCAACGAGGAACGACAGCTCTTCGGTCGTGAGACGGACGTTGCAGGGCACCAGCGCGGCGCCGGACCGCCACGTTCCGAACATCGCCACCAGGAACTCTGGGCGGTTGTCCATGTACACCGCCACGCGTGAGTCGCGTCCGACGCCCTGCGAGTGGAGCCACCGGTCGAGGGCGACAACCCGGTCGTTGAGCTGACGGTAGGTGATGGTCTCGGCACCCCACGTCACCGCAGGCCGGTCGGGGAACCACGTGGCCGCGTTGGAAAGGAGGGAGGCGAGGTTCACGGTCTCGGCCAACCTGTCCCGCCGGGTCAGCTGGCGGACGACGGAGCGCCGCTGGTCGACGGGAAGACGAGCGGCAGCGATCGCAGGTGGAACGTGCCCGAGGGCCACACGATCTCGGGTTCGAAGCCGGGCGCCACCGCGTAGTCGGGGATCACCTTGTGGAACTCCTCCACCACGAGACGCAGCTCCCGACGGGCCAGGTGGGCACCCAGGCACCGGTGGATGCCGCCCCCGAAGCTGAGGTGATTGCGGTCCGACTGCTCCAGAACCACCTCGTCGGGATGGGCGAACCGTCCCGGCTCCCGGTTCGCCGTGGCGAGGCACAACATGACCGTCGAGCCCTCCGGGATGGCGACCCCATCCACCTCCACGTCGCGCAACGTGACCCGGGGTGTGATCGGCGCGGGCAGTTCCAGCCGCAAGATCTCCTCGATCGCCGGCATCACCGCGTCCGGGTCGGCGGCGACACTGGCGCGCAACTCGGGATGGCGGGCGAGGTACAGCATGACGAAGCCGATCTCGGCGGCAACGGTGTCGAGGCCCGCCAGGGTGAAGAGGAAACAGAGCCCGAGCACCTCTTCGTTGGACCACGCCTCGTCATCGGGGAGCGCGAGAACCCGGCTCAGCATGTCGTCGCCCGGCTGGGCGCGCTTCTGCTCAATGTGGCCTTGGAGGTAGACGAAGAGCGCCATGGCGTTCTCGATGACCTGTGGCGATGGCTCCCCCGACCCCACGGTGGAGTTCTCGATGATCGTCTCGGACCACTGGATGAATCGGTCACGGTCCGAGATGGGGAGGCCGAAGAGCGTGAGGAACACCTGGGTGGGGTACAGCCGGGCGATGTCGTCCGTGACGTCGCAGGTGCCCCGCGCCGAGAAGGCGGCGACCAGGTCCCGGATCTGTGCCCGCAAATTGTCCTCGAGTGCATTGACCACACGGGGCGCCAGCATCTGGTCCAGGACGCGCCGGTACCGCACGTGGTCGGGTGGGTCGATGGCTATGGGGATCAGCGGAACCGGGCTGCCCAATTCGTCGAACGCCCTGGCCGAAGAGAAGATGTCCGGGTTGCGGTGGGCGAACTGCACCGCATCGAGACTGGTCAGATACCACGTGCCGTCGGCATCCTGGAAGACGTCGCCGGCGTCACGGACGAACTGCCACCCGGCGGTGCGGTCGCGCTGCATCGGGGCTTCCGACAAGCGGAACGACCCTTTGGTGACGGTCATGGTGCCCTCCCTGTGCCCGAGCGCTCTGGTCGCTCGGCGCCCGCCAATGCCGTGGCCGGACGTCACTTGACTATAGTGTCAACTCCATGGGCTGCGTCGTGGCGTCCGTGCCCCCGGTGGCCGCAGATCGCGCCGGCCGGCGCGCCGGA
>JBEKVF010000178.1:0-5677 GCA_049514295.1 Acidimicrobiales bacterium | reverse complement strand
GCATGGTGCTGCACCCCGACCAGTCCCGTGTTGGCCCGGGCAGTGTGCGCTTCGTCATGAGCGTCCGGGCCATCGGCGATGGCCACAGCTCCTCCATCGGGTTCCGGACGGGGACGGTCACCGGTTCAGGCGATGTCGACTTCGACCCCAGACCAACCTTTGCCACGACCGGACATCGGGACGCCGCGATGCTCGAGGCCGACACATTCAAGTCGGAACTCTCCCGGCTCGACGGCAGCGGGGATGATGCCGACTACGTCCTGGGTCACCTGGGTCCATGGTTCACCGAAGCGGAGATGGAGGGCCGACTCAGACTGCTCGAGGACCATGTGGCCACTCGAAAGCAGGCGAGAAGGACCATTGGCCTCATACGTGAGATCGCCGAGCGGAGCTACACCGTCCGATTCGAACACGGCACGTCGCTGAGTGAACGGGTCCTTCTCCCGTCCATGAGTGCCGAGCTCAGAGGCATGGAAGACTGTCGCTTCGTGCGCTTCACCGAGAACGATTCCACCGTCACCTACTACGCCTCCTACACGGCATACAACGGTGCCGACATCAGCCAGCAACTGCTCGAGACGAAGGACTTCGTGACCTTCTCCTCCTCGCCGATGGTAGGGGCAGCGGCCACCAACAAGGGGCTTGCCCTGTTCCCCCGCCGCATCGGAGACCGCTTCGCTGCCCTCTCTCGATGTGATCGTGAGTCGAACACGATCGCGTACTCGGAGAACCCACGTCGTTGGGAAGCAGCTCTGGCATGCCAGGCTCCCACCGAGTCGTGGGAGATCGTCCAACTCGGCAACTGCGGGTCGCCGATTGAGACCGACTCGGGCTGGCTGGTCCTCACCCACGGTGTGGGCCCCATGCGCACCTACAACATCGGGGCGATCCTGCTCGACCTCGAAGACCCCACCCGAATCATCGGCCAGCTCCGCGAACCGCTCCTCAGCCCTGCCCACGACGAGCAGGACGGTTATGTGCCCAATGTCGTGTACTCCTGTGGCGCCCTCCTCCATGCAGGCACCCTGGTCATTCCCTACGGAATCGGCGATTCCGCAATCGGTGTGGCGACCGTGCCCCTGAACGAACTCCTCGCCTCTCTCACAACGACACCCGATTGACCCCTGCACCACCGCGAACGACTGGAGAACACCATGCCTGACCGATCCCCCCAGAGACCCTCTGGAAAGAAGGCCGGCAAGTCCCTCAAGGAGAAGAGGGAGGTCAAACGAGAGAAGAAGGAGGAGAGAGAGAAGAAGGGCGATCGCCTGGGACCGGGTCGCTGAGAGCCCAGTGCGGATTGCGGTGCTCGCACCGATTTCGTGGCGGGTCCCTCCACGCCACTACGGACCGTGGGAGCTGTTTGCCTCGCTCTTGACCGAGGGGCTCGTATCCCGTGGCCACGACGTCACGCTCTTCGCCTCGGGCGATTCGGAAACCTCGGCCCGTTTGTGCAGCGTGATCCCACGAGGCTGGTCCGAGGACCCGAGCGTCGACCCCAAAGTCGCCGAGTGTCTGCATATCTCGGAGGTATTCGAGAGGGCATCCGAGTTCGACATCATCCACAACAGCTTCGACTTCCTGCCGCTCACCTACGCCGGGTTGGTCCGGACTCCGGTCATCACGACCATTCACGGCTTCTCCTCGCCACGAATCGTGCCGGTCTACGCCAAGTACAACCACCGCACGTCGTATGTCGCCATCAGCGACGCCGACAGGCATCCGGCCCTCGACTATCTCGCCACCATCCATCACGGGATCGCCATGAGGGACTTCGCGTTCAACCCGGCACCAGGTTCCTACCTGGCGTTCTTCGGGCGTATCCACCCCGACAAAGGGGTGGTGCAGGCGATCGACGCCGCAACAAGAGCAGGGCTCCCTCTCCGGATCGCCGGGATCGTTCAGGATGAGGCGTACTTCGAGCACGAGGTCGTGCCCCGCCTCGACAGCGAACGCGTGCAGTTCATCGGGCCGGTCCGATCCGAGGATCGTTCATCCTTCCTCGGCGGCGCCATGGCTCTTCTTCATCTGATCGGCTTTGACGAGCCGTTCGGTCTCTCCGTCGTGGAGGCGATGGCCTGCGGCACGCCGGTGATCGCCTTCGACCGAGGCTCCATGCCAGAAGTGATCATCGAAGGAACGACGGGTTCCCTGGTGACCGACGTCGCATCGGCAGCTGAAGCGGTGGATCGAGTCGGCCAATTCGACCGGCGGGCGGTTCGAGCCGTGGCCGAGAAACGATTCAGCAGCGACCGCATGGTGGATGCGTACGTCGACGCGTACCGGCAGGTCGTCGTCGAATCCGGCCGGCCATCATCGTTGGACACCCGAGCCTCGCCAGATGTACTCCCGGGCTGAACGCCGCGCACCCGGCAACGCGACCCGTGATGTGAGACCGATCACGTCAGGCCGGCCAGCCACGGAGCGACGATGCCGGCGACTTCGGAGTCCCGTTTCCGCAGCGAGTGGTCCCCGTCCACGAAGACGAGCGTGACCACTCCCGGTATCGCGGCGGTCTCCTGATCGAGCTCGGCGGGGGTGCCGAAGGCATCCCGCCGACCGGAGACGAAGAGGCATGGCAGGTCCAGGTCGGGGAAATGGGCAGTCCGCAGTCGGTCCGGCCGTCCCGGAGGGTGCAGCGGGTAGCTGACCAGGACGAGGGCGGCCACCTCCAGGCCCTCGGCCACCGCCATGGAGCACATCCGGCCACCCATGGAGCGACCGCCTATCGCCACCCTGGTCCTCGGGACCTGGAGTCGGTCGGCGAGCTCCGACGCGGCGTTGCGGACCGTTTGGATGCACACATCGGGCGGGTCGGGGCGGCGCTTCCCGGCGGCGCGCCCGGGGAACTCGACTCGCTCTACTGCCATGCCGAGCTGCGTGGCCGCCTGGTCGATCGCCACGAGTGCGGGCTGGTCGCGCCCCGCGCTGGCGCCGGGCGTCAGCACGAGGCCAATCGGTCCCGATCCGGTCACGGTGCCATCATGCTCGAATGCCCGAGTCGTCGTCCCCTCCGGCGCGCTGGCTGACGCGTCTGGCGCGCGCACTCGGTCCCACCGGACCGCCCAGACGACTCGGCGGCGACGCGTGGATTTTCGAGGCCGGGGGACGCACGCTCGTCGCCAAGCTCGGTCCCGGATCGCTCGACGAGGCCGACGGGCTGAGGCGTCTGAGCGAGGTGCCGGGAGCTCCGCCCGTCCCCGACATCGTGATCGCAGAGGACGACCTTCTCGTCACGACGGCGGTCGACCAGGTGGGCCGGACTCCTGGGCACGACGAGTCCCTCGGCCGCGCGCTCGCCATGCTGCACAACACCCCTTTCCCCCACTGGGGCGGAGGTTCGTCGTGGATCGGAGCCTGCCGCGTCGATCCCTCGGCGCGGCCCGACGGCGCAGAGTTCTACGGGGCCCGGATCAGCGAGCTCGCAGCGCGTTGCGGGCTCGAGGAGTCGATGGCCCCCGTTGTCGCCGGACTCGGCGAGCTGCTCCCGCCGGGCGGCCCCGCGTTGCTGCACGGGGACCTGTGGTGGGGCAACGTGCTCTTCGGGTCCGACGGCAGGTCATGGCTCATCGACCCGTCGGTCCACGGCGGCCACCCCGAGGAGGACCTCGCCATGCTCGCCCTCTTCGGCGCGGTGCCGGATCGCTTGCTCAATGCCTACATGGAGGTGCGGCCGTTGAGTCCCGGCTGGCCGGACCGGGTCGCCTTGTTCCAGCTCTACCCCTTGCTCGTCCACTCCGTGCTGTTCGGCGGCGGCTACCGCGCCCAGGCCGAGGCGGTGGCCCGACGCTTCGCCTGACGGATCGCCGCTGAATCTGACGACGCGGGACCGTCCTAGGCAATAAGTCGTGAGCCGGTCACCATGAGCCGCGCCACCGCCGCGCTGTCGGCGTCGTAGATCCGGTCACGTCGACATTGGCCACCGCCACGTTGTTGGCATGGTCGGGGTCCGGGCTCTCGGACAGGCCGGCTCCCACCACCAATCCCCGTCCCGGTATCCAGGCCCGGAAGGTCACCGTGAAGGAGGCCGACGAACCGGGTGCCAGCGAGCGGACGAACCACACCCCGGCGTTGCCGAACCACGGACCGCTGCCGGTGGCGGACACCCGCCAGAACCGGAAGGGGAGGGTGATGCCGGCCGTGACGAACCCCGCCGTGGCCGGGCCCGCGTTATCGACCGTGAGCGTGCAGCTCGCCTCGGCCCGCACCTGCACTGTGGCCGGGCACGACAGCGCGGCCGAGATGTCCGCGAGCCGGGAGTTCGTGGTCGTCGACACCGACACGGTGAAGGGGCCCGCGGTGGCATTGCCGACGCCGTTGGTGGCAATCACCGAGTACGTGAACGACGTGGTGCCGGTCGGGGGCGTACCGGACAGGGCACCGGTCGTCGCATCGACCGAGAGCCATGACGGCGCTCCGGGAGCGAGCGAGTACGTCGGCGTGGGGACACCACTCGCGGTGAACGCGTACGCGTAGCCCTGCCCCACCGTTCCCGTCGTTGGTGGCGAGTCGACGGTGAAGGTCGGGATCTGCTCGACGGCGATGGTGGCGGTCACGGTCGGGGCAGCCGCATAGCTGGCGTTCCCAGCCTGGTTGGCGTCGATGATGCACGTGCCGGGCTCTTGGTAGTCGAGCGTCGTGCCGTCGGTACCCGACACGGTGCACACCCCCGCGCCGCTCGAGGGATCCACCGAGAAGACGACCGGATTGCCGGATCCACCGCCGGTCGCCGACAGCGTCGCCGACTGGCCCGCGACACCAAGCGTCGGAGGTGTGAAGCTGATCGCCTGAAGGGCGAGGATCACGGAGTCCGAGTCGACGGCGTTCGAGGACGCGTCCGTGTCGATCTGGCCCGGGGGCAACGAGCCCGAGGCCAGGTTCACGAACGCGCTACCCGCCGACAAGCTTGACGACACGGTCCCCATCAGGTCGAAGGTTGCCGTGGCGCCACTCGCCAGGTTGATCCCGGTCCATTCGAATTGGTCGGCCCCGAGATCCACGAATGCCGTCCCTCCTATGGAACTGACGGCAAAGAGTGCGGTGAACCCACCGTTGAGCGTGTCCGCCACCGTCGCGTTCGTCACTGGTGACGGCCCGTTGTTGGTGAGCGTGATCGTGTAGGTGTCCGACGCTCCGGGCGCGATGGAGTCGACGCCGTCGCTGACGCTGATGGAGAGGTCGGCCGCCGGGATCACCTCGACCGAGGCCGAGACCGAGGCGGTGCTCGGCGTGGTGCTCTGGTCGCTGGCGGCCGACGCGGTGGTCGCGTCCGACTCGAGGGCTCCGGGGGTGTCGGTGGTCTCTGTGTAGCTGAGCGTGTCCGACGCCCCGGCGGCGATGCTCGGGACCGTCCAGGTGAGGAAGCCCGCTGCGAGCACCGTGGCCCCCGCGCTCGGCGTCTCCGATCCGCTGTGCAAGGTGAAGTTCGCCGGCAGGTCGACGGGGACCGCCACGTCCATCTGGGTGCTCGCCGTCGTGTTCGAGACCGTCACCTCGTAGGTGACGTCGGTGCCGGCGAGCGCAGACTCGCTGGGCGTCGTGGTCACGCTGTCCCCGTCGTAGGAGGCGATGGCGACGCCGAGGGGTCCTCCGGTCGTGGTGCCGGTCACCACGTCGGAGTCGAAGGCATTGTAGACGGGGTTGGTATCGACCTCACCGGGGTACAGCGAGACGTTGG